>NZ_QSHS01000007.1:0-79136 GCF_003467795.1 Collinsella sp. AM36-4AA | reverse complement strand
GTCTGTTGCAATGAAGATGAGAATCAAGGTACTTCATCGCTTCCACACCGTTCACCGAGTTGTCCTAGCCTTTTGCCGATGCGTGGAATATACTTTCATTAACACGTTGCTTCGTGAAAGGAACATTCATGATTTACACGCTCACTGCAAATCCCGCCATTGACTACAACATCGCCTGCGACGGTCTTGCTGCCAACACCGTCACGCGTACCCGCAACGCGGTCTATACGCCCAACGGCAAGGGTCTTAACGTCTCGTTCACTCTCGATCACTACGGTGTCGACACCACGATCCTGGGCTTCTTCGCCGGCTTCTCGGGCGAGTTTATCGTCAAGGGCGCCGAGGCCCTGGGCGTGCCCGTCAAGCCCGTGTGGACCGACGGCATCACGCGCGTCAACGTGTTCCTCAATGCCGGCCCCGACACCGAGTACAACATGGTCAACGCCGGTGCCGCCATCAACGAGGCCAACGAGCAGGAGATGTTTGAGCTTATCGATTCGCTTGATGACATGACCTGCCTGGTCATCAGCGGCTCGCTACCTCCCAACACTTCCGAGGGCTTCCTGGCCGAGGTCCTGCGCCGAGTCAAGGCCAAGGGGGCCGAGTTCGTCCTCGACATCTCGAGCCATCAGCTGGCAGACCTCATTGCCATGGAGCCGCTGCTGATTAAGCCCAACGATGACGAGCTGCTCGATATTTTTGGCATTAAGGTGAGCGGTGGCGACGACGAGTCCGTCAAGGGCGCGATGGCCGAGCTGCACGCCAAGGGCGCCAAGAACGTGCTGCTGACCCTTGGTGGCGCAGGTGCGTACTTCTCCAACGGCGAGCACATTTGGTTTGCCAATCGCACCTTCGACGTCAAGCTGCTGTCGACGGTGTGCGCCGGCGATTCCTCGCTCGCTGCCTTCCTGTCCGTGTGGCACGACGCCCCCGAGCGCGTCGAGGACGCCCTGCGCCTTTCGATGGCTACCGGCGCCAACGTGGTCGAGTGCCCCGGTCTGGGCGATTTTGCCAAGGTGGACGAATATAAGAAGCACATCGAGGTTCGCCAGGTCTGCTAGCAGCATCGATACGTCGTTGCCGAACACCCGCTTTGGATTACCAAGGCGGGTGTTTTTTGCGCGCTGAACGTATGTGGCGTCTGCTGTCTTGTTTTATCGAATCGACGACGCGATTGCGTGTGCGTGTTTTCTCGTTTCTTGCTAGACTTCTTGAGAACCATCGATTTACGCTCACAAGTGCAGGAGGCCATAGGCATGTGCAATGTTTCGCTCAACGGTACTCAACCGTCCGATGCGTCCCTGTGCGTCCTGCGCGCGCTTGAGGCGGCTGGTCTTGAGACTTGGTACGTGGGCGGTTGGGTGCGCGACGCCCTGATGGGGTGCCCCAGCCACGATGTTGATATGTGCTGTAGCGGCCTGTGGCAGGAGTCCAAAGCGGCGCTCGAGGCCGCCGGCATCGCGGTTGTGGAGTCGGGCATTAAATTTGGCGGAATCACGGCTATTTCCGATGGCGAGCGTATCGAGGTCACCACGTACCGTCTGGATGGCTTTTACACCGATGGTCGCCATCCCCAGAGTGTGGAGCGTGCCCCCTCGCTCGAGGACGATCTGGCGCGCCGCGACTTTACCGTCAACGCCATGGCCTGGCATCCCGAGCGCGGGCTTGTCGACCGCTACGACGGCCAGGGTGACTTGGAGCGCAAGCTGATTCGCGCTGTCGGCGATCCCAAGCGTCGCTTTAACGAGGACGCCCTGCGCATGCTGCGTGCGGTACGCTTTGCCTGCCGCCTGGACTTTATGATTGAGCCCGAGACTAAGCGCGCGCTTGCCGAGTGTGCGCCGCTGCTCGATGCCGTGGCGCGTGAGCGTGTGGGTATTGAGCTCGAGGGCATTCTTTCGACCGGTCATGGGGGAGACGCGATGCTCCGCTACCCCGAGCTCATCTGCGCCGCCGTGCCCGAGCTTGCGCCCGCTCGCGGGTTTGATCAAAGCAGTGTCTATCATGCGTTTAACGTCTACGAGCATATCGCCCGCGTGCTGACGGTGGCAGGGGAGCTGGCGCTGTGCGACGGCGTCGCGCCCTCGTCGAGCCTTATGTGGGCGGCGTTTTTGCACGATGTGTCCAAGCCCGAGTGCTTTACGGTCGATCACGCCGGCAGCGGACACTTCTACGGTCATCCCGAGCTCGGCGCCAAGAAAGCGCGCGCCATTATGGATCGCCAGGCGCTCTCGCACGACCTGGTGCGCGACGTGTGCCTGCTCATCAAATATCACGACAAGCCACTGCGCCCCGAGCGCTCCTGCCTGCTCAATATGATGCGCGCGCTTTCGGGCGAGGGCGTCGACACGCCGCGTCTGATGGACGAGCTCATGGATCTTAAGCGTGCTGACACACTTGGCAAGGCCCCGTCGTGCTTCTATTACGTCGAGACGATTGAGGAGATGCGCGCGATGGCGCACGAGCTGCTGAAGGCGGGGGAGCCCTATACGCTCAAGATGCTCGCCATTAACGGCGGCGACCTGATCCGCGCCGGTGTGAAGCCGGGGCCCGAGCTAGGCCAGCTACTCAACTCCGCCCTCGACGCCGTGATCGAAGACAACATTTCCAACGAGCGCGAAGCTCTTTTGGTCCATCTCAACTTGAATTAGCTATCCTGTTTAGCTGCGTGTTCCATAACCTGCCGACAATTTTTCGGCAATTTGGAATTTCTTCTTGCGCTGACGTTTTTTGTCCCGTAATATATTTCCTCGCAGCACGGCAGTGCAGATGTCATGTGGCCCGTTCGTCTAGCGGTTTAGGACGCCGCCCTCTCAAGGCGGAGATCACCAGTTCGAATCTGGTACGGGCTACCACTTCTTTTCTGCTGAGGCTTATGGCCCGTTCGTCTAGCGGTTTAGGACGCCGCCCTCTCAAGGCGGAGATCACCAGTTCGAATCTGGTACGGGCTACCACTTCTTTTCTGCTGAGGCTTATGGCCCGTTCGTCTAGCGGTTTAGGACGCCGCCCTCTCAAGGCGGAGATCACCAGTTCGAATCTGGTACGGGCTACCACGCATCTGATACCCGGACTTCCCATGGAAGGCCGGGTTTTTTATTATCAAACAACCGTCTGCAATTCCCGTTTGAACAAGAGCTTTGCGTTCTGCTTATGGCCCTTACGGGTACAATTACTAAGATATTTTGACTGTTAGAAGGAGTCTCATGACGGAGTCCTCTCAGCATACGTCCAAGCCCCAGGTCGAGGTTGAGGCCTCGGGCGGCGATGACAATAAGAGTGCACGCCGCGGCGCCATCTTTATCGGCGTCGTGCTGGTGGGTTATATCGTCTATCTGGTGGTAACCGGGCAGATGGGGCAGTTTTGGGCCGCTATGTCGAGCGTCCAGGCGCCCTGGCTCGTTGCCGCGTGTCTATGCATGTTCATGTATCTGTTCTTTGGCATTGTGGCCTATGCGATCGCCGTCTGGCTCGACCCCAATTCACCCGTCGGCATTCGCGACCTGATCTCGGTCGAGGCGAGCGGCATCTTTTTTGGCAACCTCACGCCCATGATGATGGGCTCGACTCCCGCCCAGATCTACCGCCTGACCAAGGCGGGCCAAAATGTCGGCGAGGCTGGCGCCACGCAGTTCACACGCTTTATCGTGTACCAGTTTGGTCTCGTTGCCTGGGGCGCTATCCTACTGCTTGCTCGCATGCCGTTTTTTGCCGAGCGCTATGGCGACATGACGCTGCTGTGCGTCTTTAGCTTTGGTGGGCACTGCTGCATCTTGCTGGGCATCTTCGCCGTCGCGCTCATGCCTAAGACCGTCACGCGCGTTGCCCATTGCATCATCAATTGGCTTGAGCGCATTGGTGTCTCGGCCACTAAGATCGAGGGATGGCGCACGTTTGTCGATGGCGAGATCTACTCCTTCTCCGAGAAGTTCAAGCTTTCGGCCGGACATTTTTCTTCCATGCTGCTCACCGTGTTTATCACCATGCTGCAGCTCGCGTTTTACTATCTGGTGCCGTATTTCCTGATGCTTGCCTTTGGCCACCACGAGGTCGACTTTTTCTCGGTCATGGCCGCGAGCGCCTTTGTCCAGCTTCTGAGCTCTGCGGTCCCCTTGCCCGGTGGAACTGGTGGCGCTGAGGGTGGCTTTGCATTGTTCTTGGGTCATTTCTTTGGGTCGGCTTCGACCGCCGGCTATCTGCTGTGGCGCCTCATTACGTTCATTGCGCCGACCATTTTGGCTGCGCCCCTGCTGGGCCTTAAGAGCGCCCACAACGAGAGCATCCATGCGCGCTGGGATCGCGTGATGCGCAAACTCGGCCGCACGTCTCAGACGCCCTCTGCGCCCACTAAGCCGCACCCCACGAATGCTGTTACCGTTGATCCCAAGAAGCACGCTCAGAAGGCTTCTGGGACCGCTAAGCCGGCTCATAAAGCCTATGTGCGCCAGACAGGCGACGGTATTCGCGTATCTCCGTCGGCACTCAATAAGAAGAAGCACCCTAAGTCGCAGTAGGGCAGTCGTGCGTTCTTCATGATGCGGGGCATATTTGTGCTGTATGGGGGATAATCCTCTTACGTAGATTATCTCTCACTTGTTGATGAATGCCCGTATATCGAAGGGACACGCCCATGGCCACCAGCAAACCGCGTATTGATCGCCGCATCGTTCGCAGCCGCAATGCCATCCTTTCCGCTTTCGAGCGCCTGCTCATGGAAAAGCCGCTGGCAGACATTACGGTGAGTGCCATCGCGCGCGAGGCCAATGTCGACCGCAAAACCTTCTACGTGCACTTTGGCACGGTTGACGGCCTGCTCGATGCCATTGCCGTCGATGTGGTGGAGATGATTGTCGACTCGGTCGAGAAAACGCTTGCTTCAATGGACGGTGACACCAACGAGCGCGCCCTGGGCGCGGCGGCGACCTTCTTTAAAACCGTTAATGAGGCACTGTGCAACAACTTGGTGCTCAATCGTCAGCTGATCGAGAACATTCCGCTCGATGATTTTATGGCTCGTCTTCGTGCGCCGCTCGAACACGAGATTGCCGAGCGCGATCTGCTGCCCCAAGGTCTCAAGGACGAGATGTTCGACTACTATCTGGCGTTCTTGCTGTCGGGTATTATCGGTATCTATCGCACGTGGGCCCTGTCTGATGGCTCGGTTCCTATCGAGCGCGTCTCGGAGGTCGCCAACGACCTGACTCTCAATGGCCTATCGAGTCTGGAATCTCGCTTGGATTAGGCGCAGGCTCGAGTTCGTGAGGCGCTTGTCGGGGTGCAGCCCGATCGACCAGGCGACGAGCATCCCGCCGAAGCAGTCGATGACCGGGCTCAGGTAGACCTTCTCGCCGCCCGGGAGTCTGAACTCGGTGATGTCGGTGAGCCACAGCAGGTTGGGCTCGTCGGCGTGGAAATTCCTGTTTACGAGGTTCTCCGGCGCCTTGTAGACCTCGCCGGCGTAGGAGCTGTAGCCTGAGGATCATTAAAAGAAAGTCCAGTTTATCCTTCCCACTCCAATTGGGAATCCTCCGATGCGCCTTCGCACGCTCACATGACCTCGATACCATGCGAGCGTGCGAACTCGACGAGCTCTGCGTTGCGGGCGTTTATGGTGCCGAAGGCGGCGGGGCACACAATAAGGCGCGCGCAGTGGACGAGGAGCTCTTTGGCGCGGGCTATGGTTTTATCCCCGATCGGCTCGAAGGCGCGCTCGGCCACGCATTCCGCTGCCAGGTCGCGCGCGAGCTCGCAGTCGATGTCCCCTTCGTGCAGAACGCCCGCGTAGAACGCCTTGCCCTGCCGGACGAGCTGGCGAAACACAGCCGACCCCGTACCTGCGCCGGCGATGACGAACGTGTTCGCATCGCCGTGCGGGCGCCCAATTTCCACGCTGCCGAAGCGCTCGTTGAAGGTGCCATGCTGAAGGCCGTAGAGCTCGCCAATCGTCTCGCGCGTGAATATGTCCTCGGGTGCGCCGGCGCGGAAGACCCGGCCGTCCTTCACGCAAATCACCTTGTCGGCGCTTTTCTGCGCGAGCTCGAGTTCGTGGATGGACATGATGACAGCCACATTCCGCGATTTCGCAAGGTGGCGAAGTATTCGCAGCAGGTCGATCTGGTAGCGGATATCGAGATACGACGTGGGCTCGTCGAGCACGAGCACACGCGGATCCTGCGCGATGGCGCGTGCGAGCATGACGCGCTGGCGTTGCCCGTCGCTTATCTGCATAAAGTCGCGCTCGGCGAGCTCTTCCACATGTGCGGTTTTCATGGCCTCGTCGACCCGACTATGGTCGTCGGGCGAGAGTGTGCCCATTCGCCCGGTGTAGGGGTGCCTTCCTGCCTCTACGACATCGCGGCAGGTGAGGAGCTCGGTCCGGGGGCGATCTGTCAGCATAACGGCAAGGTTCCTTGCAAACTCCGCCGTCTTCCATCGGGAAATCTCCCGCCCGTCGAGCTCGACCGCGCCGGCAAGCGGTGCCAGATGGCGTGTGATGGTTTTCAAGATGGTCGACTTGCCCGAGCCGTTCGGCCCGATGAGCGCCACGACGTCGCCCGCGCGAACCTCCAGATCGACGCCTTCGACTACGACCTTCTTGTCGTAGCCCGCCGACAGGTCGCTTATGTGGAAAAGCGGCGCTCCGTCAGCCTGCGTTTCGACCGTAGTTTCGAGGTTCGGCTCCGCTCGGAGGAGGCGTTCCGCGCGCAGTTCCGCACGAGCCGAAAGTGCCTTCTGGCGCTTTCGTGCGAGCTCAGGACTGTCTAAGCATGGAATGTCCCCTCCGAGCGTTTTGGGCCGCGGCACGAATTCCCCCATCTACCTCACCCGCTTCTTCAACATGAGCGCGATAACCACCGGAGCGCCGAAGATGGCGGTGACGGCGCTGATGGAAAGCTCGACGGGAGAGAACAGCGTGCGCGCGATCAAATCGCAGCCCGCGCAGAAGATGGCGCCTCCCAAGAAGCACGCAGGAATCACGCGGATGGGCTTCGACGACTTTAGCGCCGACTTCACGAGATGCGGAACCGCGATGCCTACGAACGACACCGGACCAGCGAACGCGGTCACGCAGGCGGAGAGCATGCTCGCTAGAAGGACGAGCACCACGCGGAAGCGTGCGACGTTCACGCCGACGCTTTTCGCGTAGGCTTCTCCCAGCTGGAAGGCGGAAAGGGGCTTCGATATCGCGAATACGCATGCGCTCACGGTGATCACCACGACCGCGATGATCGCGATGTCGTCCCAGCTCGAACCCGAGAAGCTACCCAAAGACCAGTTGTGCAGGTTCACGATGGACTGGTCGTCGGCGAAGGCGATGAGGAAGTTCGTCGCCGCCGAGCAGATGTATCCCACCATGACGCCCGCCACGATGAGCATGGCCATGGAACTTATGCGCCGTGCGATGAGGAGCACGAAGCCGATGGTGATAAGCGAGCCCAGAAACGCTGCGGCCACCATGGCCGGCGAGGACATGGCCTGGTTCGCGCCTAGAAGTACGATCATCGTAAGCGCGACGACGAACTTTGCGCCCGAGGAGACGCCCAAGATGAACGGGTCGGCGATGGGGTTGTTGAAAAACGTCTGCAGCAGGAACCCGGAAAGCGAAAGTGCCCCGCCGAGAAGCACGGCTGAAAGCACGCGCGGCAGGCGAATCTCCCAGATGACCTGGCTTTCCATGGAATTGGCCGCGCCGCCCGAAAGGATGCCGGGGATGTGGTCTGCGGGCACGAGCACGCTCCCGATGCACAGGTTGGCCCCGACGAGCACGATGAGGGCAACAGCGAGCAGCGCCGTCACGACGCGACACCGCGCGGCGCGCCCCGATTCGTCGTATGCCATGGAAAGCCGGCTTCTCATGGCGCTAACCGAGCTTCCTCAGATAATGGAAGTCGCTCGCGTCATCGCCGGTGAACGCCCCGTGCAGCTCGTCGATAATGTCGGCGGTAGAAGTCATCTGCTGGTACATGTCGGCGCTTGTGACCCAGACGTTGCCGTTCTTCACGGCTTTGAACTGCGACAATAGCGCGTTTTTGCCTACGAAGTCGTTCAAGGTGGCAACCGATTCGTCGATGGTGCCGTTGTAGACGATGATGTCGGCATCCTTCGCCGTCGCGTAGAAGCGCTCCATTTCGAGCGTTACTGACGAACCTGACGTCGACGCCGTCTGCGCGTCATCGAGCGCATAACTGCCGCCTGCAAGCTCGATCATCTGCGCCACGTAGTCGCCCGCCCGCCGCGTGACGGCGGCCCCGTTCGAGTTAATGTAGAAATACGCCACGGTTTTACCTGACGACGCGAGCCCCGACGTTTGCTCGACGCGGGCCTTCTGCTCGTTGAACAGGTGCGCGGCCTCGTCTTCCTTGTCGAACAGGACGCCGAAAAGCTTAATCCACTCGACGCGCCCGAGTGCTTCGGGCTCGCTCGACGACTGTTCGGTGAGCACGACGAGCCCGAGCTTCTGCAGCTTTTCCTTCACATCGGGCGTGTGGTTGATCATGGTGTTCTCGATGGCGAGCGTGCAGCTCGAGGCCGATATTCGCTCGTAGTCGGGCGCGCTGTACTTGCCGCCGTAGGCGATCGCCCCACTTTCGAGCGCGCTTTTGAAGCCTGCGACCGAGCAATCGTCGGCCTTCGTGCCCGACATGATGATATTGTCGTTCGCATCGAGCGCGTCGACCAGGCACATCGTTGCCGACGACACGAGGTACACCTTGTCGGCGGGGCGCCTTATGACCGCGATGTCGGAGCTCAACCCATCAGGTACCTTCGCATCTTGCGGCACCACGAGGAAACGCTCCCCATTCGAAACGCAGATAAGCCGCAGACCGCCTTCGAACTCGTCGACAGTGAAGTGCTCGGCGTATTCAAGCTGAAGCGCCCCCGTCGGCTCCCAGCCGCAGCCCAAATCGGCGTTGTGGAAGTCGGCCGCGGCGCTTGAAGCCGTTCCTGCAGGGGAGCCGCCGCTTGCATCGTCGCCCGATTTCTCCTTCATGGTGGATGAGTCGAAGTGGATCGTGTAGTCGATGGTGTGCGGCGTCGACATGGCGACGGTCTCGGCCGACACGGCGATGTCCTCGTCGAGCGTGACGGGTATCTCGAACGTGGAGTTGCCGCCGTCGTTTACGGGCGCGTAGTCCACGCCGTCGACGGTCATCTTGTCGTAGTTCGAACTCGACCAGGTGATGGTCGCGGTGTAGGTGTCGCCATCCTTCACAATTGTGGTGGGTGAGGCGATGCTTGCGCGCCCTGACCCACCGGAAAGCGAGACACTCACAGTGTATTCCTGAGAGCGCGCCGTGCCACCGGTCGCGTTCGGGCTCGCACTGCACCCCGCGAAGGGAAGCGCGAGCAGGGCGACGAGAACGCAGGTGATCGCGCGCGCCGCGATGCTGTGGCGCTTCCTGTTTTCCCCCTTGGGGAGAATTGACCGCATGGCGTTACTTCAGTGCGTCGGCGCGCAGATCGACGCCGGCGGATTCGAACACAAGCGTGCGGTCGTACCACTGCTCTTTTCTAATACTCCACGCGGCACAGGCGGTGTCCTCGTCGAGCGCATCAACGGGCACGTCGTAGGTGTACTTGCCTTCCGCGTTTTCCACATAGGGGATGAAGTCGGCCTCGCTCGCGGCGGCAGCCTCGTCGCCCGTGCCCATGAAGAGCTTGCCGTAGCCCGTGCCGGAAAGCGTCATCACGCAGTGCATGGAGCCGTTTTCCACGATGAGCTGGGCGTCCACGATCCTGAACATGTTCGAGCTGGAATCTACGGTGATTGGATAGGTGCCGTCGGCCACCTTGTCGGCGGTGATGGGGGCAGCGCTTGCGCCCGCGGGCGCATCGGCCGCCTGTTCGGTCTTTTCCTGGGAATCGGCATCGCTTGCCTTTGCGCTGTCGATTGAATTTCCGGCGCAGCCGGCGAGCGAGAACGCGCAAAGCGCCGCCGACAGGGCGAAGACGAGGGTTTTCTTCAACATGGAGGGGGTTCCTTTCAATCGCTTCGACCGCCCGTGCCGTGCGGTGGGCGGTCGGGATGCGAATGCAACGGGCATGCGTCGTCAGTCGGGGAAAGGCGCATGCCCATTGCACGGGGACGTGACCGGCGCCCCCGTGCGCGGCGAGTTTACAGCTTGGCGATGGCGTCGTCCACGTGCGAGACGTAGATGTCGTCGACCGCGACGTTCTGTCCCAGACCCTGGAGCAGGCACGTCACTTCGAAGCCGGCGGCCACGAACTTCGCAGCCCAGCTGTCGGGGTCGGTCTCGTCTGCCATGTCGTTGTTCGCGTGGTCACCCGCGACCACCATGAACGGCGCGAGCACGGCCTTCTTGTAGCCTGCGGCGCTCGCGGCGGCGATAACATCCTCGCAGGTCGGTTCAGCCTCGACGGTGCCGACGAAGAACTGCGTCAAACCCTCGTTCTTGAACACTTCCTGCATCTTGGCATAGTCGGCGTTGGAATCGGCTTCGGTGCCGTGGCCCATGAGGCACAGCGCCGTCTTGCCGTCGTCGAAGGACGCCATGTTCTCCTTAATGGCTGCGGCCACCTTTTTGTAGTCGTCGTCGGAGGTGAGCAGCGGGTCGCCGAGCGAGATCTTGTCGAACTTGTCGGCGTACTTGTCGAGCTCGTCTTTCACGTCGGCGTATTCCAGGCCAGCCATGAGATGCGTCGGCTGCACGACGATTTCCTTCACGCCGTCTTCCACGCAGCGGTCAAGCGCCTCGGTCATGTTGTCGATCGTGATGCCGTCGCGCTTCTTCAGCTTGTCGATGATGATCTGCGCGGTGAAGGCGCGGCGGATGTCGTAGTCCTGCCAGTACTTCTCGCGGATAGCGTCTTCGATGGCGCCGATGGTGATGTGGCGCGAGTCGTTGTAGCTCGTGCCGAAGCTCGTGACGAGGATGACCGGCTTCGCGGCCTTCTCCTTTTCACTAGATTTCTCGGAACTCGCGGAGGTGTTGGAGCAGCCCGCGAGCGCGACTCCGGCGAGCGCGACGGCTCCGGTTGCTGCGGCGCCCATGAAGCCGCGGCGTGACATCTGGTCGGACATGGTTTTTCCTTTCCTCGGTTTGCCGGTCCCCCGGCGACAGTTGCTTGTCGGCACAAGCGAAAGAAAAGCGCACCCCTCGGGGTTCACAAGGAGCTAACGCCACGGCGATGCCGTGAGGAAAAGGCGAAGCAGTCTGGCTTGGGGCGCGAGGCGGTTCGCCCGCGCGTCCTATACAGTAATGTCCCTTGCCCAGGATTCCCACCTGGTTCCCTCCGCAAGCCAGCGCGGGCTGTGCAGGCGCCGCGCCGGTCATTTCCTTTTATCCGATTGTCATATGCTCGTTGCCGAAACTTTTACTATGATAGTGGGCACTTGTGAACGTGTCAAAGCCAGCGCGGGCGGCATTGCGCCTCCTGCCTGCGTATTTGCGCCGATTGCTGCCGCAGGCGCCGTGTTTTGCCCGCTGCGCGAATGGCGGCGTAAACGGTTGCGATGAGAAACGGGAAGGGAAGGCTCGGATGATTCATATCGTTGGCGCAGGCTCGGGCGCCGCCGACCTTATCACGCTGCGCGGGGCGCGCCTTCTGCGCGCGGCCGACGTAGTCGTTTGGGCGGGAAGCCTTGTGAATCCCGAGCTGCTCGCCGAGTGCAAGGAATCCTGCGTCGTCTACGACAGCGCGCACATGACCTTGGAGGAAGTGCTCGACGTGATGTGCGCGGCAGATGCGCGGGGCGAGGAAGTGGTGCGCCTGCACACGGGCGACCCGTGCCTGTACGGCGCCATCCAGGAGCAGATGGACGCGCTCGACGCGCGCGGCGTGGACTACGAGGTGGTGCCCGGCGTGTCGAGCTTTTGCGGTGCCGCGGCGGCGCTTCGCCAGGAATACACGCTGCCGGGAATCAGCCAGTCGGTCGTGATCACGCGGCTTTCCGGACGTACCCCCATGCCCGCGGGCGAGGGCATGCGCACCATGGCGGAAAGCGGCTCGACTATGGTCATCTTCCTGAGCTCGGGTATGCTCGCCGAGCTTTCCGCCGAGCTTTTGGGCGCGGGCCGCAGCTCCGACGAGCCGGCGGCGCTCGTGTACAAGGCGACCTGGCCTGAGGAGCGCGTGGTGCGCTGCACAGTGGGCACGCTCGCCGATGCGGGCGCGCGAGAGGGCATCGACCGCACGGCGCTCGTGGTGGTGGGCCGCGTGCTCGGAGCTCGTGGCGGGCTTGCGCACAACGGCGCGCAAGCGGAGTCGTACGAGCGCAGCAAGCTTTACGACCCTTCGTTTGCCACGGGGTATCGAAAGGCGAGCAGCTAGCGTGGCCTTCGAGCACTACATATATACCGGGACGACCCGCCTGCGCTGCGGCTACACCACGGGGAGCTGCGCCGCGCTCGCGGCGAAGGCGGCCTGCGAGATGCTCTTGTCACGAAAGCCCGTCGGCCGCGTGTCGATCGTCACCCCCGGCGGGCTGCCTGTCGAGACGGACGTGGTTGACGCATGTATCGGCGAGGGGTGCGCCCAGTGCGCCGTGCGAAAGGACGCAGGCGACGATGCCGATGTGACCGACGGCGTGCTCGTGTACGCGCGCGTGGAACATGCGGGGTCGGGCACGGGCGCTGCGGGCAGCAAGGGCGTGCCCGCGCGCGAATCGGAAGTTTCCGTCGATGGCGGCGTGGGCGTGGGGCGCGTGACGTTGCCCGGGCTCGAGCAGCCGGTGGGGTCGGCCGCTATCAACGCGACGCCGCGCGCGATGATCACTTCGGCGGTGCGCGAGGTGTGCGCCGCGCACGGCTTTTCTGGAAATATTGCTGTGACGATTTCGGTACCCGAGGGTGTTGCCCTTGCCGAAAAGACCTTCAACCCACACCTGGGGATAGAGGACGGCATTTCCATCCTGGGCACGACGGGCATCGTCGAGCCGCGCAGCCTCGCTGCCTTGCGCGACAGCATCGAGCTCGAGATCCGGCAGCATGCGGCTATGGGGCGGCGCGGAGTCGTGCTCACGCCCGGCAACTACGGCGGGCAGTTCATCTCGGGGCATTTCCACCTAAACGGTGCGCCGGTGGTCTTCATCTCCAACTTTGTGGGCGATGCGATTGATTGCTGCGTTCGCGAGGGATTTACCAATGTCCTTCTTGTGGGACACATCGGTAAGCTGGTGAAGGTCGCGGGCGGCATCATGGACACCCATTCGCGTACCGCCGACTGCCGCGCGGAGATTCTGGCCGCCCACGCGGCCTTGGCCGGCGCGGGCGCGAAGACCGTGTGCGAGATCATGTCGTCGGTCACGACCACGGCGGCGCTCGAGGTAATCGAGGCCGCCGGCGTGGGGGACGCTGCGCGCGCCTCGCTCTCTGCGGCAATCGAGGACAGGTTGCGCCGCCGCGCGGCGGGCGCATGCGACATCGCCGCGGTCGTGTTCGACGCCGAGCGCTGCGAGCTTTTCCGCACGTCGGGTGCCGATGCAGTTATCGGGGAATTGGGGGCGACGTATGAGTAAAGGCGTGCTGTACGGGGTGGGCACGGGGCCTGGCGACCCCGAGCTGCTCACGATCAAGGCCGTCCGCACAATCGAATCGTGTCCGGTCATCGCCGCACCGCAGACGGCGGATGGGGTCATGGTCGCGCTTGACATCGTGCGCGGCGCCGTCGACCTTACAGGCAAGACGGTGATCCCCGTGCGATTCTCGATGACGCGCGACGCCGAGCGCCGCGCTGCCGAGCATGCCTCGCTTGTTCGTGAGCTTGTCGCGCACCTGGATGCGGTCCGCGACGTCGCGCTGCTGAACCTGGGGGACCCGAGCATCTACGCAACATTCCAGCGCATAGCGCCCGACGTGCGCGCCCGCGGGTTCGAGGCGCGCGCTATTCCCGGCGTGCCGAGCTTCTGCGCGGTCGCCGCGGCGCTCGAGCGCGACCTCACGCCCGAGATGTCGTCGCCTCTGCACATCGTGCCCGGCGGCTACGACGACGTGCGCCACGCAATCGGCTGGCCGGGGACGAAGGTGGTCATGAAGGCGCGCCGCTCGCTTGCGGACACGAAGCGCATCCTTCGCGAGGAGGGCGCCTTCGACGGTGCCGAGCTCGTAGAGGACTGTGGGCTTCCGGGCGAGCGCGTGTACCGCTCGCTCGACGATGTGCCCGATCGGGGCAGCTACTTCTCGACGATGGTGGTGCGCTAGATGAGGATTTCCTGCATAGCGTTCACTGAGAGGGGGTATGCGTTGGCGGAGCGCACCGCACGCGCGCTTTCCGATTGCGCGCAGACAGGTGAAGATGACTCTGGCTGGAACGTTTCCGTTTCGCGCGGGTTCGGCGAGGGGAAGGCCGACCTGCGCGCATGGACGGCGCTCGCGTGGGAAGCGTCGGACGCGCTTCTGTTCGTGGGCGCGGCGGGCATCGCCGTGCGGGCGATCGCGCCGCATGTCGCCTCGAAGGCAAACGATTCCGCGGTTGTGGTGATCGACGAGGCGGGGCGCTTTGCCGTCTCGCTTTTGTCGGGGCATTTGGGCGGTGCGAACGAGCTTGCGCAAACTGTGGCACGCGCGGCAGGGGCCATCCCCGTCATCACCACGGCGACCGACGTCCGCGGCGTGTGGGCGGTGGATACGTGGGCGCGCTGTGCTGGGCTCGCCGTTTCGAACCCCGAGGCTATCAAGCGAGTGTCGGCGCGGCTGCTTTCGGGCGGGCGCGTGGCGCTCTATTCCGACATGCCGATTTCGGGACAGCCGCCTGAGGGGGTTGACATTGCGTCCGACCGCGCTCGGGCCGATATCGTCGTGTCGCCGTTCGCTGGCGCGAATGCGGGTGCGTCCGTTCGCGCGGCGGAGACAACGGGCGAGGTCGTACCCGCCGGTGTGACGGGGAAGCCGGCGGGCGTGCGGGCGCAGGCGCCTGCGCCCGAGCCGCTTCACCTTGTCTTACCCTGCATCGTTGCGGGCATAGGGTGCCGTCGCGGTGCGTGCACCGAAGCGATCGGGGAGGCGTTTTTTCTCGCGTGCGGGCAGGCGGGCATCTCGCCCTCGGCCGTGCGCGAGGCGGCGACGATCGACGTGAAGGCGCGCGAGGAGGGTCTGCTCGCCTTCTGCCGCGCGCGCAATATCCCGCTCGCGACGTATTCCGCAGAGGAGTTGTCGCAGGTCGAAGGCAGCGTTTCGCCATCTGATTTCGTGCGCGCGACGGTGGGGGTCGACAACGTGTGCGAGCGCGCGGCGCTCGCGGGCGGGGGCAAACTTATCTTCCCGAAGCTCGCTCACGGCGGCGTGACCGTCGCGTTTTCCAAGGTAACTATCGAACTTTCGTTTAAGGAGCGGTGATGGGAAAGCTCTTCGTGGTGGGGATCGGCCCGGGCGGCCCCGACGGCATGACGATTGCGGCTCGGCGCGCGCTCGAGGCGGCCGACATCGTTGTGGGGTACACGAAATACGTGGAGCTCGCGCTCGCCGCCGTGCCCGACGCAGCGCATCTCGCGACGCCGATGATGCACGAGGTCGAACGGTGCCGTCTGGCGCTTTCGCGCGCGCAGAGCGGAGAAGCCGTGGCGCTCGTGTGCAGCGGTGACGCGGGCGTGTACGGCATGGCGAGCCCCGTGCTGGAGCTAGCGGAGGACTACCCCGATGTAGACGTGGAAGTTATCGCCGGGGCCACCGCGGCTCAGAGCGGGTCGGCGGTGCTCGGCGCCCCGCTTGCCCACGATTTCGCGGTCGTGTCGCTCTCTGACCTGCTCACGCCGTGGGAGGTCATCGAGCGCAGGCTCGCCGCCGTGGCGAGCGCCGACTTCTGCATCTGTTTGTACAACCCGCGCAGCAGAAAGCGCGCCGACAGGCTCTCGCGCGCGGCGAAGATTATGCTCGAATGGAAGGCCCCCGACACGCTCTGCGGCTGGGTACGCAACATCGGGCGCGAGGGGCAGCAGTCGGGCATGTGCAGGCTCTCCGAGCTGGGGGAGTTCGACGCCGACATGTTCACCACCGTGTTCGTCGGCAACGCGGACACGAAGCGCGTAGGCGGCCGTATGGTCACGCCGCGCGGGTATCGGGAGATTCCATGCGAAAGGTAACGATCATCGGGGCGGGGCCCGGAAACCCCGACTTGCTCTCGCGCGCGGCGCTCGACGCGATCGACATCGCCGACGTGGTCATCGGCGCTCATCGCGCGCTTGTCGGCATCGACGTGCCGCCCGACGTGGTGAGATGCGAGCTCGTGAAGACGGCGGACATCGTCGCCGCTCTCACCGATGCGGCGTCGTGGCAGCGCGCCGTGGTCGTGATGACGGGCGATGTGGGGCTGTTCAGCGGCGCGCGCCGCCTGGTGGAGGCGCTCTCCGGCGACGCGCAAGTGGACGTGCGCGTCATTCCCGGCATAAGCTCAGCGTCGTATCTCGCCGCGCGCCTCGCGCGTCCATGGCAGGATTGGCGCTTCGCGAGCGCTCACGGCGTGGCGTGCGACATCGTGGCCGAGGCCGAGCGCGCAGGTGAGCTCTTCCTTGCCACGTCGGGCGGGGAAGACCCCTCGCGGCTTTCGGGCGAGCTTGTGCAGGCGGGCTTCGGGGACGCGCGCGTGACGGTGGCCGAGCGCCTGTCGTACCCCGACGAGCGCATCACCTGCGCGACCGCAAGTGAAATCGCAGGTCAGACGTTCGACGACTTGAACGTGATGCTTATCGAGTTCGCAGGCTGCGCCGGGTCGCCTGCGGGCTCTAGCGCAGCCTCCGAGGCGCCGGCCGGCGCGTCTGCGCCCGCGGCGGCTTCTTTCGCGGCGGACTCTGCGGGCGCATTCCGCGCCGCGAGCTCCCGCTGGCCGTACGCTTCCT
The DNA here is from genome assembly GCF_003467795.1 of Collinsella sp. AM36-4AA. NCBI lineage: Bacteria > Bacillati > Actinomycetota > Coriobacteriia > Coriobacteriales > Coriobacteriaceae > Collinsella > Collinsella sp. AM36-4AA. The sequence continues at coordinate 62,347 of NZ_QSHS01000007.1, read as the reverse complement.
CGGGCATTCCCGACGAGCTCTTCATCCGCGGCGACGTTCCCATGACCAAGCAGGAGGTGCGCGCCGTCGCGCTCGCGAAGCTGCGCCTTACCGCGACCGACACCGTGTGGGATGTCGGCGCCGGCACGGGGAGCGTTTCGATCGAGGCGGCGCTCGTCGCGCGAGCGGGGTCGGTATGGGCGGTCGAGCGCAACGCGGCCGGCGTGCGGCTCATCCGAGAGAACGCGGATGCATTCGGGTGCGGCAACGTGCATGCGGTCCCCGGTGTCGCCCCCGAAGCGCTCGCGAAACTGCCCGTCCCCGACGCCGTGTTCGTCGGCGGGAGCGCGGGCGAGCTTCCCTCCATCGTGGAGGCGGCGCTCGAGAAGAACTCGCAGGTTCGCCTGTGCGTGCCATGCGTCACCGTTGAGACGCTCACCGAGGCGTGCGCGCTCCTCTCGGGTTCGCGCTTTAAGGGGTTCGAGGCGTGCCAGGTGTCGGCCGCCCGTGCCGAGGCTGTAGGCTCGCACCATCTTATGAAGGCGCAAAACCCCGTGTTCCTCGTCAGCGCGCGTGGTGCGGGCGCGGATGCCGAGGAGCTTGCCGAAGTCGGCGCGCTTGCTGAGTCGCCTGTCGGGGAGGACCTCTCTGTCGAGGGGAACCCATCCGTTGAGGTGGTCTCGCTTGCTAACTGCAGCGCCGCAGGTGGGGAAGGCGGCGCCCGGTGAGCACGTCCATCCCGCGCTTCATGGTCGCTGCGCCCTCGAGCGGGAGCGGCAAGACGGTCGTAACGTGCGCGCTCCTGCGCGCGCTCGCGCGCCGCGGCCTTGCATGCGCGGCCTTCAAATGCGGCCCCGACTACATTGACCCGCTCTTTCATCGCCGCGTCGTGGGTGCGCGCTCGGGCAATTTAGACGGCTTCTTCACCGACGCCCCAACGCTGCGCGCCCTGCTCGCACGCGGCGCCGCGGGCGCGGATGTCGCGGTGCTCGAGGGGGTTATGGGCTTCTACGACGGCATGGCGCCCGGCGTGGCCGACGCGAGCAGCTACCAGGTTGCGCGCGACACGGAAACGCCGGTCGTTTTAGTGGTGAACGGGCGCGGGGCGTCTTTATCGCTCGCCGCTGTAATCCGCGGCATCGCCGTGTTCCTGCCTTGTGCGAACGTGCGCGGCGTCGTGCTGAACAAGACGAGCGCCGCTGCCTGCGCCTACGCGGCGCCTGCGATCGAGAAGCACACGGGCGTCGCGGTTTTGGGGAATATCCCCGCCGACGAGGCGTTCTCGCTCGAAAGCCGGCATCTGGGGCTTGTGACTGCCGACGAGGTCGAGCAGCTCTCCGCGCGCATCGACAAGATGGCCGAGCTGGTGGAAAAGAGCGTCGACGTCGACCGCTTGCTTGAAATAGCGGCGACGGCACCCGATATCCGCGAGGAACCTTACCGGTTGGAGCCGATCGTGGGAGCGCGGCCCATCGTCGCCGTTGCGCGTGACGAGGCGTTCTCGTTCTACTACGAGGAGAACCTGCGCGCGCTCGAGGATCTGGGTTGCGAGCTGGCCTTTTTCAGCCCCCTGTGTGATAGCGAGTTGCCCCGGGGGACAAGCGCCCTCTATCTGGGGGGCGGCTACCCGGAGCTCCATGCGCGGCAGCTCTCCGAGAACGCGCCGATGCGCGAGGCGGTGCGGCGCGCGGTGGAATCCGGCATGCCGACGGTCGCCGAATGCGGTGGGTTTCTGTACCTGCAGCGCGAAATCGCCGATAGCGAGGGGCGGCGCTGGCCTGTTGCGGGCGCCCTTGAGGGCGCAAGCGAGAACGGGGGAAGGCTGTCCCATTTCGGGTACGTGGAGCTCACTTCCCAACGCGACGGGCTCTACGGGCCGCGCGGCACACGCATCCGCGCGCACGAGTTCCACTACTGGCAGTCCACCTGCCCGGGCGGCGACTTTTGGGCGCAGAAGCCCCGGCGCGACAAGGGCTGGCCGTGCATGTCGACCACCCCGTCCCTGGTTGCGGGCTTCCCGCATGTGTACTATCCTGCGAACCCCGACGTTGCGCGCGCGTTCGCGTCTGCCGCGGCGTCGTTTGCAGAGAGGAGACGGCATGGCTGAAGCAACCGAAACCGCGCTTGCCTGCATCCGCGAGGAAGTCGAGCGCGCGTTCTCGTCGGCGCCGGGCGCCGTGCTCGAAGCCACGCTCTCCCGGATCGAGCCCGCAGACGAGTGCGCCCGCGCCGCCGCGTACGCCGCGTGGGACTCCATCGCGCACCCCTTGGGGGGATTGGGCGACTTTGAAGACGCCGTCGCGTGTATCGCCGCAGCTCAGGGGAGCGCCGAGGTGGCCGAGTTTCCCCGTGCGCTCGCGGTATTCTTCTCCGACAACGGGGTTGTTGCCGAAGGCGTGTCGCAAAGCGGGCAAGACGTGACGCGAGCCGTCGCGCGTAACATGTGCGAGGGGGCCACGAGCGCTTGCCGCATGGCGGCGTTCGCGGGTGCCGAGGTCGTGCCCGTCGACGTGGGTATGGCCCGGGGCATAGAAGACGCGCGCATGGTGCGCGCGAACGTGCGGCGGGGGAGCGGCAACATCGCGCACGGCTCCGCTATGTCTCGAGATGGGGCCGTGCGCGCGATCGAGGTCGGAATCGCCGTCGCGTGCGGGCTTGCCCGCGCCGGCGTGCGCCTTCTCGCCGCGGGCGAGATGGGCATCGGCAACACGACCACCTCGGCGGCGGTGGCCGCAGTGCTCATCCGGGCGGACGCGCGGAGCCTCGTCGGGCGCGGCGCGGGGCTCTCGGACGCCTCGCTCGCGCGCAAGCGCGACGTGGTCGAGCGCGCTATCGACGCGAACTTGCCCGATCCCGCCGACCCGATCGACGTGCTCTCGAAGGTGGGCGGCTTCGACATCGCGGCGATTTGCGGCTTCTACCTGGGGGCCGCGGCCTCGAAGGCGCCGGCGCTCCTCGACGGGGTCATATCCTGCACGGCGGCTCTGTGCGCGGCGCGCCTGTGCCCCAACGCCTTGGGCTACCTCGTGGGCACCCACGCATCAAGTGAACCCGCAAGCCAGGAGCTCCTTCGCGAGCTCGGCATAAAGGCACCCCTCGACGCAGGCATGCACTTGGGCGAGGGCGCGGGCGCCATGGCGTATCTGCCCCTTCTGGATTCGGCGCTGCGCGTGTACCGGGATGGGAAGACGTTCACGGCGACTGGCATGGCTGCTTACGAGCATTTCGAGGCCGGGAAATGACGGTGACGCTCGTCATCGGCGCCGCCACGAGCGGCAAGAGCGCCTACGCCGAGTCCCTGTGCCTCGGGCACGACGGCCCCCGCGTGTACCTGGCAACGATGGAGCCCTTCGGGGAAGAGGGCGCCCGCCGCATCGCGCGCCATCGGGCGCTGCGCGAGGGCAAGGGGTTTTCCACCCTCGAGCGCACGCGTGACGTGGGCGCCGCAGTGCCCGGGCTTCCGCGCGGCTGCACGCTTCTTTTGGAGGACGTGGGCAACCTGGTTGCGAACGAGCTTTTCGCGGAAGGCGGCTTGTCCCCACGTGACCCCGACGCTGCGGCGCGCGAGGTACTCGGAGGCATCGAACGGCTCGCTCAGGCCGCTGCGTATACGGTGGTGGTCACCGTCGACGTGTTCGCCGATGGGATGCGCTACGATGAGGGGACCGAGGCATGGAGGCGCGTGCTCGCGCGCGTGAACGCGGGCGTGGCGGCGCTGGCCGACCGCGCAGTCGAAGTGGTATGCGGGATTCCCGTGTGGATGAAAGGTGAAGGACCTACAAGGTGAAGATAGCAGAGGCAATCGGCGCGGCGTTCGGAACGTTCTCGCGCATCCCCGTCCCGAAATCGGCCTGGACCGATTTCGGGTCAACCCATGCGCTTGCCGCTTTTCCCCTGGTGGGCCTTGCGGAAGGGTTCCTCATGACGGCGTGGGGACACGTTGCGAACCTGCTCGGCGTGCCCGCGACCATCGTCGCGGCCGTGCTCGTGGCGCTGCCTGTGGCGGTGACGGGAGGCATCCACCTAGACGGGCTCTGCGACACCTCCGATGCGCTTGCAAGTTGGGCCCCGCGCGAGCGAAAACTCGAGATCATGCACGACCCGCGGGCGGGCGCCTTCGGGGTCATCGGTGTTGTTGTGTACCTTATTCTGCAGTTTTCCCTGTTCACCGCGCTGCCGCTTACGGCGGGGGCGTTCCTCGCGCTTCTGTGCTCGCTCGTGTTCTCCCGCTCGCTTTCGGGGCTCGCCGTTGAATGCTGGCCTGCCGCGCGTGCGGACGGCATGGCCGCGGGGCTCTCGCCTGCGAAGAAGCGCGCGGCGATCGTCGTGCCGCTTTGCGCTTTCGCTGCGGCTTCGGCTGCAGGGATGGTCGCGTGCGCTCAGGCCGTCGGCGCCCTTATGGCGGTGGCGGGGCTTTTGGCGCTCGCGTGGTACCGCCATGTTGCCCTGTCCCGCTTCGGCGGGGTGACGGGGGATTTGGCCGGATGGTTTCTGCAATGGGCCGAGCTCGCGATGCTTGCCATGCTGGTGGCGGGGGGCATGCTCCTATGATGCTCGTGGTAGGTGGCGCGCATTCCGGGAAGAGGACCTTCGTGCGCGAAAAGCTCGGGTTCGCGGCGGACGATTTCGTCGACGCGGCGCAGTTTGCGGAGGGCGGCGTGCCCGCGGCTTTTGCCGGCCGTGTCGCTTACTGTGCTGAGGAACTCGTACGCGCGCTCGACGCTGACCGGGCGCTCGAGCGGCTGATCGGCTTCGACGTAGTGATTCTGTCCTTGGTCGGCTCGGGGGTCGTCCCTATGCGTGCGGAAGACGCCCAATGGCGCGAGCGCGCGGGGCGCCTGGGATGCGCGCTCGCTGCGCGCGCCGACGTCGTCGTGCGCATGACGTGCGGGATTCCCCAGGTCATCAAGGGAAACCTTGATGATGCGCCTCGAGGGACGCAGGGCGCGGGCGCGCCTTTGGAAGTCGTTTTCGTGCGCCATGGTGCCACGGCGGGCACGGAAGACCATCGCTACAGCGGGGCGGGCACCGACGAGCCCCTGTCGAGCGCGGGCGAGCGCGCTTTGCGCGACCTCGCATGCTATCGTGACGTGTTCCGTGTTATCACGAGCGGCATGGCCCGCACCGACCAGACGGCGCGCATCCTCTTCCCGAACGCGGAGCTTATGGCGTGCCCCGGTCTGCGCGAGATGGATTTCGGCGACTTCGAGGGACGAAGCGCCGCCGAGCTTAAAGAGGATGCGCGCTACCGCGCCTGGGTAGACTCCTGGTGCGAGACGCGCTGCCCGCATGGCGAGGGCAAGAGCGATTTCACCCGCCGCGTCGTCGCGGCGTTTCGGGAGGCGTGCAAATCGGAGCGTGCCCAGGGGAGTGGGCGCGCCGTCTTCGTCGTTCACGCGGGTACCGTGAAAGCGCTGCTCTCCGAGTTAGCTGTCCCGAAAATTGGATACTTCGACGTGCATACCGAGCCGGGCGGCGCATGGGCCGCCACCTGGGATGGGCGCTGCCTTCGCGACGTTCGCCCCGCTTCGGGGGGCGATGCCCGGTGATGACGATTCTTGCCGTCGCCGCCGGGTTCGCGGCCGACCTTGCCTTCGGCGACCCGCGCTGGCTTCCCCATCCCGTCGTCGCCATGGGGCGCGCGATCACGTGGGCCGAAGGCCGCCTGCGGGGCGCATTCCCGCAAACGTCCGCGGGCACGCGCGCCGCAGGTCTTGTGCTCGCCGTGGCGCTTCCGCTTGCGTGTGGGCTTTTGACCTGGGGCATCCTGCATCTTTGCGGCATGGTTCACTCCGGCTTGCGCTTCGTTGCCGAGGCATGGGCGAGCTATCAGATTCTCGCGACATGCGAGCTGCGCCGCCAGAGCCTGGCCGTGGCCCGCGCGTTCTCGAAGGGCGGCCTTGTCGCGGCGCGCGAAGCCGTCGGGCTCATCGTGGGACGCGACACGTCTGTTCTCGACGAGCACGGCGTCGCGCGTGCCGCCGTGGAAACGGTGGCGGAGAACGCGAGCGACGGCGTCATCGCGCCGCTTTTCTACCTTATGATCGGGGGTGCGCCCTTGGGCATGGCGTACAAGGCGGTGAATACGCTCGACAGCATGGTGGGCTACAAAAACGAGCGCTACATCGACTTCGGCTGCGCCTCGGCGCGCCTCGACGATGCGGCGAACTGGATTCCCGCGCGCTTATCGGCCCTGCTCATGATCGCCGTGTGCCCGATCGTCGGGCTCGACGCGCGCGGGGCGGCGCGCATCTGGCGCCGCGACAGGCGTCGCCATGCGAGCCCGAACGCGGCGCAGACCGAGTCAGCGTGCGCGGGCGCGCTCGGGCTGCGCCTGGCAGGACCCGCGGTGTATTTCGGCAAGCTCGTTGAGAAAACGACGATAGGAGACGCGTCCCGCGAAATCGAGTGGGGCGACATCGCCCGGGCGACAAGGCTCATGCTCGCTGCGTCCGTATGCGCGCTCGTCGTCTTCGGCGCCGCGCGCGCGGCGGTCGTGCTCGCCGTGGGGGCGATGGCATGATGGAAGACCACGCCGCGCCCCGGGCTGCCGGGGGAATCCTGCGCGCCCGTACGCATGGGGGCAGCGCGCAATCGCTCGGCATCGCTTGCGAAGGGGGCGCCTCCGACCTCATTGACTTTTCGGTGAACGTGAATCCGGCAGGCCCCTCGCCGCGCGCCGTCGCCGCAGCTTGCAAGGCGCTTTCTCGAATCGACGCCTACCCCGATAGGGAAAGCCTCGCCCTCGTTCGCGCGCTAGCGCGCGACCAGGGCATTCCCGAAGATACTATCGTCTGCGGCGCGGGCGCGTCCGACATCATCTGGCGGCTCGCCGCGGCGGTGCGCCCGAAACGCATCGTCGTGTGCGCGCCGACGTTCTCTGAATATGCGGAGGCGGCATCGTACTACGGCGCATGCGTGCAGGAGTTCCCGCTCTCCGAAGCGGACGACTTCGACGTGCCCGCCTCCTTCGCCCGCGCGATCGAGGGGCCGGGAGACGTGGCGTACCTCTGCAATCCGAACAACCCGACGGGGCGCCTCGTCGACCCCAGCGTGATCGAGGCCGCGGCTTGCCGCTGCGAGCAGGTGGGCGCGCTGCTCGTCGTGGACGAGTGCTTCCTCGGATTTGCGCCCGACGCCCGCGAAAGGAGCGTGGCCGCACGCGCCGCGTGTTCGCGCCATGTGGCCGTGCTCTCCGCGTTCACCAAGCTCTACGGAATGGCGGGGTTGCGGTTGGGATATCTGATCAGCGGAAACGCCCAACTCATCGAGGGGATTCGCCGGGCGGGGCAGGCGTGGCCTGTCTCCTCGGTCGCCGAGGCCGCGGGCATCGCCGCCCTGGAAGACGTTGAATACGTCTCGCGCACGCGCGATGTATTGGCGGGCGAGCGAGCGTGGCTTTCCCATGAGCTCTCCTCGCTCGGGCTTTCCGTCGTGCCATCGGATGCGAACTTCCTTTTAGTCCGCACTCCGGCGAAAGACATCCCCGAACGCCTGTATAAACAGGGGGTTTTGGTCCGCACGTGCGACTCGTTTTCGGTACTGTCCCGTTTCTGGTGCCGCGTCGCGGTGCGCACGCGCAAGGAGAATGCCCGGCTTGCGATGGCGTTCAGCCGCGTGCTTCGGGCGGAAGGTGCATCGGGCGAAGGCGAACCCGACGAATGGGGCGGCGTTTCTTGCAGCGGCGCTATGGCGGGCGCGGATGGCCGAGGCTCGGCGAAGGAGGTCGATACCCGTGGGTAGGGCGAAGCCCATCATGATCCAGGGCACCATGTCGAACGCGGGGAAGAGCCTGCTTGCGGCGGGACTGTGCCGTGTGCTTTCGCAGGACGGCCTGCGCGTGACTCCCTTCAAGAGCCAGAACATGGCGCTCAACAGCGGTGTCACGGCCGACGGGCTCGAGATGGGGCGCGCCCAGATCATGCAGGCCGAGGCATGCGGCATCGCGCCCGACGTACGCATGAACCCCATCCTTCTCAAGCCTGAAAGCGACCACCGAAGCCAGCTCATCGTGGCCGGCAAGGCGCAGGGAGCCTTCGCTGCGAGGGACTACTTCGCACGAAAGAAGGCGCTCATGCCGCAGATTTTGGAGGCGTTCGATTCGCTCGCGGAGGAAAACGACGTCATCGTCATCGAGGGCGCCGGCAGCCCCGCCGAAATCAACCTTTCCGAAAACGACATCGTCAACATGGGGCTCGCGCGCGCCGTGTCCTCCCCCGTGCTGCTCGCGGGCGACATTGACCCAGGCGGGGTGTTTGCCCAGCTCTACGGCACGGTCGCGCTCTTTGCGCCCGAGGATCGCGCGCTTTTGCGGGGGCTTGTGGTGAACAAGTTCCGCGGCGATGTGGAAATCCTGCGCCCGGGTTTGGCCCCGCTCGAGAAGATGTGCGGGGTTCCCGTCGTGGGGGTCGTGCCGTATCTTACGCTTGACCTGGACGACGAGGACTCGCTCGCGCCGCGCCTATCTGCCCGCGAGGCGCGCGGCGTCATCGATGTCGCCGTCGTGCGCCTTCCGCATCTGTCGAACTTCACCGACTTCGACCCGCTTTCGCGCGTGCCCGGCATGGGCGTGCGCTACGTTTCCTCGACGACCGATCTGGGCCGACCCGACCTGGTGGTGCTTCCCGGCTCGAAGTCCACGCTCGACGACGCGCGCTGGCTTGCGGCTAGCGGCATCGGAGCCTGTGTCCGCGCGCTTTCGGGCGCGGGCACACCGGTGCTCGGCATATGCGGAGGTTACCAGCTTTTGGGAGACGAGCTTTCCGACCCGCACGGCAGGGAAGGCGCTGGCACCGCGCGCGGGCTCGGGCTCATCCCTGCAAGTACGGTGTTCAAGGAGGAAAAGCGCCTCGCCCAGTCGGAGCTGCGCATCACGGGCGCCCAAGGCGCGTTTTCGGTGTGGAACGGCATGACGGCGCGCGGGTACGAGATTCACGACGGAGAAACGACCGTCTCCTGCGCTCCTGCGGGCACGATTGGCGGCAAACCAGAAGGCGCGGCCTGCGGAAACGTGTTCGGAACCTATCTCCACGGCCTGTTCGACGAACCGGGTGTGGCGCTCGCCCTCGCGCGCTCGCTCGCGCGCATGCGCGGCCTGCCCGAGAGCGTCGTGGGTGCTGCGGGCGCAGCGTCCGCGGCCGATCACCGTGCGCGCGAATTCGACCGCCTGGCCGACGTCGTGCGCGGGGCGCTCGACATGGAGTATATCTACCGCATTATCGAGGAGGGCGTATGATCCACGTGTATCATGGCGACGGCAAAGGCAAGACCACGGCGGCGATGGGCCTCGCCCTTCGCATGCTCGCCGCAGGCCGCCACGTCGTCGTCGTGCAGTTCCTGAAAGACGGCGAAAGCGGGGAGGCGCGCCTGCTCGCCGAGCATTTCGGCGTGCCCGTGTTCGCGGGGAAGGTGTCGGACAAGTTTACCTGGTCGATGACGTCGGAAGAACTTGCCGCGACGTGCGAGCTGCACGATGGGATCCTCGCTTCTGCGCTCGCCGAGCTCGAGGGCGCGCAAGAGGGACTGCTCGTGCTCGACGAGGCGCTCGACGCGCTTTCGAAGGGGCTTGTCGACGAGGCGCTCGTGGACCGCGCGCTCGATATGTCCGCGCGCGGCGTCGAAGTAGCGCTCACCGGGCGCGCGCCTTCCCGCAAGATCGTGGAGAAGGCCGACTACATAACCGAGATGCGGTGCGAGAAACACCCCTACGAGCAGGGGATATGTGCAAGGGAAGGAGTGGAGTACTAGATGGATTCCAAGGAGATGGCGCCCGGCGACATCGAGCGGCGCAGCTTCGAGATCATCACCGAAGAGCTCGGCGGCCGCACGTTCCCGCCGCTCGAAGAGCCCGTCGTGAAGCGCGTCATCCACACCACTGCCGACTTCTCGTACGCCGATTCCCTCGTGTTCACCCATGACGCCGCGCACTGTGCGCTCGACGCACTGCGCGCAGGGGCCACGGTGCTCACCGACACGAACATGGCGCTCGCAGGCATAAGCAAGCCCGCGCTCGAGAAGCTCGGCTGCAAGGCCGTGTGCTTCATGGCCGACCCTGATGTCGCCGCGGCTGCGCGCGCCGCGGGCACGACTCGCGCCGTTGCGAGCATGGACAAAGCTTGCGGCATCGAGGGTCCGCTCATCGTGGCCGTCGGCAACGCTCCCACAGCACTTCTGCGCCTCGCCGAGCTCATGGACGCGGGGAAGATCGCGCCCGCGCTCGTCGTTGGGGTGCCGGTCGGGTTTGTGAACGTGGTCGAGGCGAAAGAGGAGCTACTAGCACGACGCGTTCCGGCCATCGTCGCGAGGGGTCGCAAGGGCGGTTCGACCGTGGCGGCCGCCATTATGAACGCGCTGCTCTACCAGATCACGCGCACAGGCGGCCCGAAGTGACGGCCCCCGCATCCGCGCTGGCGCTGCGCATCTTCGCCGGCACCACCGAGGGCCGCCTTCTGTGCGAATGGGCGAGCAGGGCGGGCATCCCCGCCCGTGCCTACGCGGCAACCGAGTACGGAGGCGAGCTTTTGGGCGAGCTTCCGGGCATCGAGGTGCATGCGGGCAGGCTCGACGATGCCGACATGGAGCGCGAGCTTTCCGGCGCGTACATCGTTGTCGACGCCACGCACCCCTTCGCTACGCTCGCAAGCGGCAACATCCGGACCGCTTCGCTCGCCGTGGGTGCACGATGCCTGCGCCTTGCGCGCCCGGTCGAGGCGCTGCCCAAAGGCGTCGTGCCGGTCGCGTCGATCGCCTGCGCGGCGCGCTTTCTCTCTGAGAACCCGGGTCGCGCGCTTCTCACGACGGGGAGCAAGGAGCTTGCTCCCTACACGCGCGTCGCCGATTTCGCGGAGCGCTTCTTCGTGCGTGTGCTCCCGCTGCCCGGTGCTATAACGAAGTGCATCGACGCGGGGTTTTCGCCGTCGCACGTCATCGGCATGCAGGGGCCCTTCACCCGCGAGCTCAACGAGGCGATGCTTCGGCAGGTGGGCGCCCAGTGGCTTGTGACTAAGGACTCGGGAACCGTAGGCGGCACGGCCGAGAAGCTCGCCGCCGCGCGCGACGTGGGAGCGCGCTGCATCGTGGTCACCCGTCCCGCCGAGGGAAGCGGGGCCCTTTCGCTTCGGGAAGTGGAAGACGCGCTCTTACAGGAGTTCGCGCGCTAGGCGCTCGCCGCGCCTGCGCGCCCTCCCGCCCGCGAGGAGGAGCGTCCCGAGCAAGCTCGACCCGTACAAGCCCGTCATCCATCAATAGCTCGAGGACGACGCCCAGAACTGGCGCAAACAGCCCTTCAATAAGTTGCGGTGAAATAGTGTCTGTTTTTGCTGCTAGATAGCATATTCAGTCCCTAATTCACCGCAACTTGTTGGTGGTGGCTTACTGGTAGCGTAGGCACTCCACCGGGTTGAGCTTTGCCGCGCGGCGAGCGGGGTAGAAGCCAAAGATTACGCCGATGCCGACGGAGACGCCGAAGGCCAGCAGCACCGTGGCGATTGAAAAGCTCGGTGTGATCTCCCCACTGGCACCGAGCTCGTTGAGAACCCCTGATCCTGCGGCAAACATCGCGAGGCCCCAGGCCAGCAGATAGCCAATCAGGACACCCAGCAGGCCACCGGTGACGCACAGCGCCGAGGACTCGGCCAAAAACTGCGCGGTGATATCGCGGCGACTGGCGCCCAAGGCACGGCGAATACCGATCTCGCGGATGCGCTCAGTCACGTTGGTAAGCATCATATTCATAATGCCGATTCCGCCGACAAGCAGTGAGATACTGGCGACAGCGCCCATGATGAGCGAGAAGGCGCCCATAAACGAGTTGAGTGCATCGATGGCGCTTTTCATGGAGGTCGCCGATACGCTGTCGTACTCATCATCCTCCGAGATGCCCTTCATCGCGCGCACCTTAGACTCGATGGTCTTGCAGAGCTCGTCCATGTCTGTGCCCTCGGCGGCAAGTGCCGTCACGCTGGGAAATGAAGGATTCTCGTCGCCAAACAGGCCGGAGATGGTTTCGCGTGGCATATACAGCGTGAGCGAGCCCATGGAGTCGCTGCCGCCATCAATCACGCCTACAATCTGCACCTCGCCGTTGGACACCTTGATGGTTTTCCCCAGTGCGTCCTGTTCATTGCCGTAAAGCTGATCGGCGCCGCCGCGGCTGATGAGTGCCACGCGCGAGCCTGATTGAGACTCTGCCTGTGAATAGACACGTCCCGCAACGAGCTTGCTGGCGCCCACGGCATCGAGCATGTCGCTATCGACGCCGTGTGCCATGACGGTATAGCTTTTATCCCCGACCTTGTACTCGGAATAGGCGCTATCGACGATGCCGATCTGCTCAATCTGCGGCACCAGTTTGCGAAGCTTTTCCACATCCGAATCGGTGAGTTCTTGGGACGAATAGATCTCTACCATGCGGGCTGCATTGAGGCCCAGGCTGTTGACCAGGCTGTTTTGGATGCCGCCGATGAGTGAAGTCATGGCGATGACCGAGGCGATGCCAATGACGATGCCAAGGATGGTGAGCAGGCTGCGTCCCTTGTTGGCCTCGAGCGAGTGAAGGGCTTCTTGGACAAGATCACGGGTGCTCATGCCTTCGCTCCTTTCGGCTGATTGGTGGTTGCAGAAATCGCGGGCAGGTTGTTGACGGCCCCGCGTAACGTATTCGGTGTATGCGCGACATATGCGCCGTCATGGATTCGCCCGTCACGGATGGTTACGGCTCGATCGGCCTCGGCGGCGATGCCGGGGTCATGCGTGATGAGTACGATGGTCTTGCCGCTTTTCTGGAGCTTGTGGAAGGTTTCCATGACGAGCGCCCCGGTTGTCGAGTCTAGATTTCCCGTTGGCTCGTCGGCCAAAATGATGGGCGGGTCGTTGACGAGGGCGCGCGCGATGGCAACGCGCTGCATCTGTCCGCCCGAGAGTTCCGATATGCGGTGGTCCCAATGGTCGACCGGCAGTGTGACGGCTTGCAGCGCGTGCACGGCGCGCATCTCGTGCTGGCTACGCGGCACATTGGTGTAGGACAGCGGCAGCATGACGTTTTCGATCACCGTCAGACGCGGCAGCAAGTTAAAACTCTGAAAGACAAAGCCGATGCTCAACGCGCGCACCTCGGTGAGCTCATCATCGTCGAGCTCGGCGACGTTGAGCCCTTGCAGGAAATAATCACCCGCCGTCGGCTTGTCCAGGCAACCCAGGATGTTCATGAGCGTCGACTTGCCCGAGCCCGAGGGGCCGGTGATGGCGACGAACTCACCGGGGTTCACCGCCAGGCTCACGTTGTGCAGGATGTGGGCGCAACCGGCCTCGCTCTCAAAGATGCGGTGCACGTTGCGGATGTCGATGACGGGACGCATTACTTGCCCTCGTCAGCAGACATATTGTCGCCGCCGTCTGCCGTCATGCCTGTGCCGGTATCCGTCACGATGGTGTCGCCGTCGCGTAACTTGGTAACCGGGACGTCTGGGTTGATCTCGTTGCCCTGGTCGTCGCGCTTGACCTGCGTCTTACCGACTACAGCCTCGTTGTCGTTTTGCGTCACGACGGTCACCTTCACGCGACGGGTTTGCTTGCCCTCGTCATCGGTTGCCACGTTGACGTAATAGTGTTCGCCATCTTCGGTCATGAGCGCCATCGTCGGCACCATAACCACGTCGTCGAGCTTCTCGGTCACTACCGAGACCTCGGCAGTCATACCCGGCTTGAGGCGACTGTCGGCTGCTTCGATGAGGATGTCGACGTTAAAGGTCACGCTGCCGCCGCTACCGGAGCCGGAGTCAGAGTTTGCAACCGAGGCGATAGCCGTGACGGTGCCCTGGCTCACGATATCGGGAAACGCGGGATAGGTCACGTTGGCGCTTTGGCCCACGGCAATTTTGGCGATATCCTTTTCGCCTACCTGAACCGTCACCTTCATCTTGGACAGGTCGGCGATCTGCATGCACTGCTTGCCGCCGCTCGTATCGCTTTCGCCCATGATCATTCCGCCTGTTACCGTGGCGCCCACCTTGGCGTTGAGCTCCACGATGCTGCCCGAGCTCGGGGCCGTGACCGTTCGGCTGGCGGCCTTGGCGTTCGCCTGATCGAGGTTTGCCTGGGCCGATGCGAGACTGCGCTGAGCGGCCGATACGGCGTTCGTGTCGGCGAACCCAGCGGAGGCGCCTGCCGCTGCGGCGGAAGCTCTATCGACGTCTGTCGTTGGGGTGGCCTGTGCGGAAGCGACGGCTTTCTGCGCGTTGGCGAGGTCTTCCTGAGCGGCTGCAACTGCACGCTGCGCCTCGGCAACGTTACGATCGAGCTCGTCGTTTTTAATGGTCATGAGCACGTCGCCCTCGTTGACGGATTTGCCCGCCTGCACGTTGATCGAATCGACCGTGCCGTCGACAGAAGGGGAGACCACTGAGGATGAAATGGGTTTGAGCTGGCCTTTCGCCTCGACCGTTGTGCTAAACGTGCCCTCGGTCACCATGTCGGTTACCGGCTCGCTAGCGCCCTGTGGTTGCGCATTGATAACCAGGGTTGCGACAATGGCAATGAGCGCGATGGCAACAACGACACCGACGGCGATACCGCGTCGGATGAGCTTTTTGCGCCGACGCTCGGCACGCTTTGCCTTGAGCTTGGCATACGCTTCTTCATCGGAAATCTCGGCGGTATCGTTCGTGCGTCCGCTCTGCTTTTCGGCATGTACGTTTGTAATCAAAGGAATCGTTTCGGTGGCACCTTCGGGCGTGTACTCGGCATCATCCGGGCCTGGGGTGATGGTGGGGACATTCGGCATAGCGTCTCCTTTATAGAAATTTCCTCAATAAGTATATGCGCCCGTCGCGTAAGGCGGGCGCATATGGCGGATTCTTTCGGAACTGTTAGATTGGTCGCAGCAGCTCCATGTTGTGGGAATGCGCGCGTTGCACTACGAGTGGACAACCACGCACAGGCCGACTTTGATGCAGTCGTGAAGTGCCTTTGCATCGGCCAGGCGCAGGTTGATGCAACCGTGGCTGCCGCACCACTTATAGGACTCGGCATTATCGAAGCTCTTGTCGTTTTGCCAGGTGGCGTCGTGGAATCCGACCATATTGCCCTCGAACGGCATCCAATAGCTGACCGGGCTCTCGTATTTGGGCTTGCCGGTCTCGGGGTCCTTGGCACCGATAAGCTTGCTGGCGCCATTGTTGCTGTTGATCTGCCAGACGCCCTCGGGCGTGGCGTCCTCGCCCGGCTTTCCCGAGATAAAGTTGGCCTCCCATACGACATTGCCGCTCTCGTCGTAGTAGCGCGCGTGCTGCTCGGACAGATCGACATCGATGTATGCCTTCCAGTCGGGCTCTCCCTTTGCGGTAAAGGTGTCGGCCTTCTGGGAGTACTTGATCTCGATTTCGCCGGTCTGCTTGTTGTTAATGGCGTCCTCGACCTGCTTGGCGAGCGAGCTGCTGTCGATGGACCAACCAAAGTCACCGCCTTCAACGGCACACTGCTTGCCATCGGCGCGCGTCCACCAGCGAGTGGAGCCCACGGTATTAAAGCCGTTGGCGAGCTCGGCTGCCCAGCTGCTGATCTGCGACGTATCGAGCGTGGGGTTGGCCGGATCGGCAAAGCTGATCCACTGCAATACGGAGCCGCCATCAACCTTGCCGGCATCTTCGCCGTTAAGCTTGAGGGTCACGTTGACGCCCAAGAAGTTATTGGCGGCATCGCATGCGGCCTGAATCTGATCATCGGTCAGCGTTCCATTGAGCGGCTCATAGGCATCGTTGCCGAGCTTGGAAAGATCTACGGTCTCGGCCAGCGAGGCAAGCTCGAGCTCGGCATACTTAATGACATGCTCGCGGTTGAGTTTTTCGTTGGAGCGCGCCTTCTCGACGGTAAACTTGCCGGCCTGCTCGTCATAGGAGCTATTGGCCTCGAACGCGCCCGAACGCCCCTCGTTAAACTCGTCGATGGCGGCGCCCAGATCCTTCTCAAACTGCTTTTGGTCAAAGGTGTCGGAGAGCATGGACAGGTCGACGTCTTGATCAAGATCGACTTCGTTGGAGCTAGCGGTTGTTTTGGTCTTGCCGCTTAAGGATTCTACAAGGCGAACCGGCCATACAAAGGCTTCGTTGCGGCTGATAATCTCTTTTGCGGCAGCTTCGCCGTCGACAATGGGCTCATCGGACTCGGGCTGATAGGTCCAGCTAAAGTCATCGCCTGTCACGGTGAGCTTATAGTGCTTCCACGCCGAGTTGACCTTGGTGGCGGCAGACGAAGCGTTGGAGAACGAGACATCGACGCCGGCGATAGTGGTGTTGGGGTAGGCTACCTGCGAAAACGCTACGACGCCTACGATATAGACAATGACGATAAGACCCAGGAGGACAAAGAGCGTCGTCTTTTTGCCCGACTTATTGTTCCCGGTGGGTTTGCGCGCGGGGCCGCGATCGCCTCGACCGTGCGTGGGGGGCTGCTTGGGCGTATTGCCGTTTGCCTGGCGCTGCTGACGTTGCTGGCGCTGCTGGTTCGGGCGTTGCGAAGCGTTTGCCGCACCACGCTGCTGACCGTGGCTCGGCGCGATAGGACGCGGCGACTGAACGCCGCCGGTGTGCCTGCTCGGCTGCTGCGGATCGGGAATCAGTTGAGTTCGATCGTTTTGCGACATCGTGTGCATATCCTTCGAATTTCGCCTTGCGGCTCATCGTGTTTTTACTGGGCTTGCATTATAGCGATTACCTAGTTGATTGTGGTATGGAAACGGTGGCATTCAAAAGAGGTGGGACATTTGTCCCACCTTCGAGTCGTTCTTTGTCGCTATCCGCACACACCGCATTTTGCACAGGCCGAAAGTGCGGCCGGAGCCTGCGCGATGCCGCCCTTTGCCGTCTCGCGCAGCGTGGCCGGCAACGCGTGGCCCACCGAGAGCATGACGTGTGCCATCTGGTCAAACGGCACCAGGCTCTTAATGCCGGCGAGGGCGAGTTGTGCGGAGCTAAAGGCGGCTGCCACGCCGATGGCGTTGCGGTTTTGGCAGGGCACCTCCACGAGGCCACCGACGGGGTCACAAACGAGGCCCAGCAGATTACTCAGCGCGATGGAACTGGCGTCGAGCGCCTGCTCGGGTGTGCCGCCGAGCATCTGCACCAGTGCGGCGGCGGCCATGGCGGCCGCACTTCCGACCTCGGCCTGACAGCCGCCCTCGGCGCCGGCAACGCAGGCGCTCGTGGTGAGGTTGAGGCCGATGGCGGCGGCGCAATAAAGGGCATCCATGACCTGCTCGTCGTCCAGCTGCAGATGGTCTGCGAGCGCTAGCACGCAGCCGGGCACAACGCCCGCGGATCCTGCCGTCGGAGCTGCGACGATCACGCCCATGGTGGCGGAGCGCTCGAGCACGGCCATGGCGCGGGCCACGGCGTCGGTCTGGACGGCGCCCATCAGGCTTATGCTCAGATCGTTTCGGCTGGTGGCATCGACAAGCTTTGCCTCGCCGCCGATGAGGCCGCCGAGCGAGCGCTGTGGATTGGAAATGGGGGCTGTGGTCTCTTCGCGCATGAC
Organism: Collinsella sp. AM36-4AA; assembly: GCF_003467795.1. Classification (NCBI taxonomy): domain Bacteria; kingdom Bacillati; phylum Actinomycetota; class Coriobacteriia; order Coriobacteriales; family Coriobacteriaceae; genus Collinsella; species Collinsella sp. AM36-4AA. The sequence continues at coordinate 44,842 of NZ_QSHS01000007.1, read as the reverse complement.
GTCGAGTACGCGGCGCATGGCGGCGATAGCGTGTGCCTCGCCGGTCAGACGTGCCTCGCGCACGGCCATGACGGCGCCGATGTTGAGCCCCAGTTCCTCGCACGCATCGAGCAGCTGCTCGCCGTCGTCGAAGATTTCCTTTGCCGAGACGCCGGGGGAGAGCGACGAGGCAGAACCGGGGAGTTCGATAAAGGTCGCGTAATCGATATTGTCGAGCTTGCGGAGCATGGGGACGACGGTGTCGTCGGGGGCGCCGTCGGTCTCAAAGACGGAGTAGGCCTGGCCGCCCACTTCGGTGCGGTAGGTGCGGCAGAAGGCGATGTTCACATGGGCGTAGGCGAGCAGGTTGGTGAGCGCTGCGAGCACGCCGGGGACGTCCTGGTGCGCCACGAAGAGCGTGGAATACATGCCCGAGATGTCGACGCCGACGCCGTTAATGCGGCTGATGCGCATCTTGCCGCCGCCCAAGCTCTCGCCGCGGACCTGCGCCGTGGCGCCCGTGGCGTCGACCATATCGATGTCGACGGTGTTGGGGTGGATGGAGGCGTCGTCGCCCTTGATGTCAAAGTGATATTCGAGGCCCTGCTCACGTGCGAGGTTAAAGGCCTGCTTGATGTTCTCGTCATCGGTGTCGAGGCCCAGAATGCCCGCGACGAGAGCGCGGTCGGTGCCGTGGCCGCGGTAGGTGTGGGCGAAGGAGTTCCACAGGCCAAAGGTGACTTTGGTGATGCGGCCTTCCAGCAGGCTGGCGGCAACTTGTGCGCAGCGCAGGGCGCCAGCGGTGTGCGATGAGCTGGGGCCGACCATGACGGGCCCCAAGATCTCGAATGCCGAGGTCGTAGCTAGTGTTTGCGGCTTGCCTGCCATGGTTGCTCCTGTTCTATCCCGTCGTCCCGAGGGGCGGGGCATACTCTGTCCCGCCGTTCCGAGGGCTTTGGTATTTGGTCGCCTGCTCGGGCAGTCCTGCTCGCACGGAGAGCACATTAAGTGCTCTCCGGCTCGTGCGGAACTCGCGACCGACCAAATACCAAAGCCCTCGGAACTTAGGATACATGGTTGGAGTCGCTCTGCTGCGAAATTTATCGGCTTATGACCTATTCCATGTCCCAGGTCGGCTCATCTTCACCACCTTTAAATAAAAAAGAAGTACCGGTTGGAGCCGGTACTTCTTTTGGTGCGTTGTTTCTTGGCTGTAGCTTTTGCCGCTAGCTTACAGGCCACAGGCCGCTTTGAGTTCTTCGACTCGATCGGTCTTCTCCCAGGTGAAGTCGGCGTCTTCGCGGCCGAAGTGGCCGTAGGCTGCCGTCTTTTCGTAGATGGGGCGACGCAGGTCTAGGTCGCGGATGATTGCGCCCGGGCGCAGGTCGAAGGTCTTCTCGACAGCCTCGACGATCTTGTCCTCGGCAACATGCGCGGTACCGAAGGTGTCGACCATGATTGAAAGGGGCTTGGAAACGCCGATGGCGTAGGCAAGCTCGACTTCGCAGCGGTCGGCCAGACCGGCGGCGACCACGTTCTTGGCGACCCAGCGCGCGGCATACGCGGCAGAGCGATCAACCTTGGTGCAGTCCTTGCCGCTAAAGGCGCCACCGCCGTGACGGCCGTAGCCGCCGTAGGTGTCGACGATGATCTTGCGGCCGGTCAGGCCCGTGTCGCCCATGGGGCCGCCTACGACAAAGCGACCGGTGGGGTTCACGTAGATGTCCGCGTTGTCCCACGGCATGTTCTCGGCAGCCATGACCGGGGTGATGACGTGCTCGATGAGGTCGGCCTTGATCTTGCCCATGTCCTCGATCTCGGCGGCATGCTGCGTAGAGATGACGATGGTCGTGACCTCGACGGGCTTGCCTTCCTCGTAGCGCACGGTGACCTGGGTCTTGCCGTCGGGACGCAGATAGGCGAGGGTACCGTCGTGACGCACGGCGGCCAGGCGCTCGGCCAGGCGGCTTGCCAGGTAGTGTGGCATGGGCATGAGGGTCTTGGTCTCGTTGGAGGCATAACCGAACATCATGCCCTGGTCGCCGGCACCGATCAGGTCGATCGGGTCGGTGGTAGCGCCGGTCTGGGTCTCGAAGGACTCGTCAACGCCCTGGGCGATATCGGGCGACTGCTCGTGGATGAGGCTCATAACGCCGCAGGTGTCGCAGTCAAAACCGAACTTGGCGCGGTTGTAGCCAATGCGGCGGATGACGCCGCGGGCGATTTCCTGTACGTCGACGTAGGCCTGGGTGCGAATCTCGCCGGCGACGATGACCGTGCCGGTGGTCACGAGGGTCTCGCAGGCGCAGCGGACGTTCTCCACGTTGGCGGGCACACCGTTGGGCGCAATATAGCCCTGCTCCTGCAGCTCTATTTCTTTGGCGAGGATTGCGTCGAGGACGGCGTCGCTGATCTGGTCAGCGATCTTATCGGGATGACCTTCGGTCACCGACTCCGACGTAAAAACAAAGGACCCGTGTTGGGGTGGAATGGAACGAAGTTCTTCTGACATGATTGTCCTTTCAAAAACGTGTCCCGGCGACCGTTACCATTCCGCCGGGCTCTCTATGCAAGGGCACATCATAGCGCGTAAATCAAACATTCACACCCTTTCCGCACCTACTCTTTGGGGACGGACTTAAATGACCAGCCTTACCTAAGTGCCGACAGGTTGCCCAAAGACTGATCATTTAAGTCTGTCCCCAATGACTGGGTCGGTGCCCTTTGTGCGGAGGTTGCTTTGATGCTTTATACTTGTGCGGTTAGACATCCATCCTGCAATCGAGGAGATTTCCATGGCATCAGACGTTCGCGTCCGCTTTGCACCCTCACCGACGGGCAAGCTGCACATCGGCGGCGCCCGCACCGCTATCTATAACTGGGCTTTCGCCCGCGCAAACGGCGGCACGTTCATCCTGCGCATCGACGACACCGATCCCACCCGTTCCACCGACGAGAATACGCAGATCATCCTGCGCGCCATGCGTTGGCTGGGCCTGGACTGGGACGAGGGTCCCGAGGTGGGCGGCGACTATGGCCCCTATGCCCAGACCGAGCGCCTGGACCTGTACAAGCAGGCCGCCCAGAAGCTTTGGGACGAGGGCAAGGCCTATCCCTGCTTCTGCACCAAGGAGCAGCTCGACGCCGACCGCAAGGCCGCGCAGGAGCGCAAGGACCCCTTCCAGGGCTATCAGCGCCGTTGCCGCGACCTTGATCCCGAGGAGGCCCGCCGTCGCATCGAGGCCGGCGAGTCCTACGTCCTGCGCATCAAGGTGCCCGAGGACCGCGGCGACGTCGTCATCCACGACGCCGTTCACGGCGAGGTGACCTTCGACGCCAAGGAGCTCGACGACTTTGTCATCTTCCGCTCCGATGGCACGCCCACGTACAACTTCGCGACCGTCGTCGACGACGCCATGATGAAGATCACCCATGTCATCCGCGGCGACGACCACCTGTCCAACACCCCGCGCCAGGTCATGGTCTACGAGGCCCTCGGCGCGCCCGTGCCCACGTTCGCCCACATCTCCATGATCCTGGGCGCCGACGGTAAGAAGCTCTCCAAGCGCCACGGCGCAACTTCGGTGGAGGAGTACCGCGACGCCGGCTACCTTTCCGACGCCTTCGTCAACTACCTGGCGCTGCTCGGCTGGTCGCTCGACGGCGAGACCACGATCATCCCGCGCGATGTCCTGGCCAGCAAGTTCTCGCTCGACCGCATCTCCAAGAACCCGGCGACCTTCGACCCCAAGAAGCTCGACTGGGTCAATGCCGAGTACATCAACGGCATGTCCGATGCCCAGTTTGCCGACGAGATCATGGTCCCCGAGCTGCACGAGGCGGGTCTCATCGAGGGCAACGTCGAGTACGGCGAGGATTGGATCGATGCGCTTGCCGCCATCGTCAAGCCGCGCACCAAGATGCCGGCCGACGCCGTGACCGTCGCCGCTCCCATCTTCGCTACGGCCGAGACGCTCGAGTATGACGAGAAATCCGTTAACAAGGGCCTGGCTAAGGAAGGCATGGGCGCCATTCTGGATGCCGCCAAGGCCGCGCTCGAGGGCGTGGACAAGTGGACTGCCGAGGCCATCGACGCCGCGCTTGAGCCGCTGCCCGAGCAGATGGACCTTAAGAAGCGCGTGGTGTTCCAGGCCGTGCGCGTCGCCGCCTGCGGCAACATGGTGAGCCCCCCGCTGGGCGAGACCATGGCGCTCGTCGGCCGCGACGACTGCCTGGCACGCATCGACCGCGCCCGCACGATGGCGCTGTAGCAGCTGCGTAAACGCATGTATCCGAGCCCCGTTCACCCGAGCGGGGCTCTTGTTTCTAAAGACGTATGGGATGGGAGGTACAGAGACCATGGCCGAGCAACTGTCGCTGTTTGGTTCGCCGGAACCGGAGGAAGCTCCGAAGTCCGCGGCCCCTGCCGTCGCCCCGGCGCAGCCTGAGCCCGTTGCCGCCCATGCGAGTGTGGTCCTGGACATCCCTACCCGTGCGCTGTCCGAACCGTTTGTTTACGGCATCCCTGAGCCCCTTGCCAACGATGCCCAGATCGGCTCCACCGTCCTAGTTCATTTTGGCAACCGTGCGGCCGCGGGCTACATCGTCGACATCGCGCCCGAGCTGGGCGATCTGCCGGGCAACAACGCCCTCGACCCCGTGCGCATCAAGCCCATCGAGGCTATCCTCAGCAAACCGCTCTTTACCGCCGAGGCTGCACGCATTGCGCGCTGGATGAGCCGCGAGTATGTCGCGACGCTTTCCGAGTGCCTGCGCCTGTTTTTGCCACCGGGCGGCAGCCCGCGTGTGGTCAAGGGCGACGACGGCGTGTGGACGGTTGAACGTCCAGCCGTCAAACCCATCCAAAACCGCTGGGTGATGCTTACGCCCGAAGGCTTTGACTACACGCCACCCAAGACCGCGGTCCGCCAGCGCCAACTCATCGAGGCGCTCCAGTGTGGTCCTGTCACGTCGCGCGACCTCAACCTTCTCTATAACAGTATGTCGGCGACCATCAAGTCGCTCGAAAAACGCGGCGTCGTGGTGGTGGAAGAGCGCCGCGCCTGGCGTGGCTGCAGCGAGCAGACCACGCTGTCCTCGGCAAGCGGCAAGGCGCCGGTCTCCCTTACCAACGGCCAGCAACACGCACTCGCGCAGATTGAGCGCGCCCGTCTGGACGCTCATGGCGACGTGGTGCTGGTCGACGGCGTCACCGGCTCCGGCAAAACCGAGGTTTACCTCTCCGCCATCGAGCGCGTGCTCGCAGCCGGTCGCTCGGCCTGCGTGCTGGTGCCCGAGATTTCGCTGACGGCCCAGACCGTCGGCCGCTTCCGCTCGCGCTTTGGCGAGACGGTCGCCGTGTTCCATTCGCGGCTTTCGGCCGGCGAGCGCCTGGACCAGTGGGATATGGTTACCAGCGGTGCGGCCCGCGTGGTCGTCGGCGCTCGCTCGGCGCTCTTTTGCCCGCTCAGCGACTTGGGCCTCATCATCATCGACGAGGAGCACGAGACCAGTTACAAGCAGGGCTCCAGTCCGCGCTACCACGCGCGCGAGGTGGCGGCCGAGATGGCGCGGCGCTATCGCTGCCCGCTCGTGTTGGGCTCCGCCACGCCCTCGGCCGAGGCCCTCGACCGCTGCCGTCGTGGCACGTATAACGGTGCCACTTGGACGCGTGTCGAGATGCCCGAGCGCCCGGGACACGCCGTGCTTCCCATGGTCCGAATTGCCGACCTGCGCCGTGAGTTTTCTCACGGCAGCCGCTCCATGTTCTCAAAACCCTTGATGGAGGGCTTGGATCGCGTGGTCGAACGCCGCGAGAAGGCCGTGCTGTTGCATAACCGCCGTGGCTTTGCGCCGTTCCTGATGTGCCGCGAGTGCGGCTGCGTTCCCACCTGCAACCACTGCTCCACCGCGCTTACGTATCACGAGCGCACGCACACGCTGCAATGTCACACCTGCGGTTCGTCTTGGCGCGTGCAGCCGTATCCCGCGTCCACGAGTCGCTGCCCCAAGTGCGGCAGCCGCTACCTGGCAAAAATGGGGCTGGGCACGCAGCAGATCGAGGACGCACTGCACCAGATGCTGCCCGAGGACGTCGCCATCATCCGCATGGATGCCGATTCCACGCGCGGCAAGGATGCGCACAAAAAGCTGCTCGAGCAGTTCGATGCGGCCGATTGCGCCGTGTTGCTGGGCACCCAAATGATCGCCAAGGGTCTCGACTTTCCCGAGGTCACGCTCGTGGGCGTGGTCAATGCCGACTTCGCCCTCAAGCTGCCGGACTTCCGCGCAGGGGAGCGCGCCTACGATCTGCTGGAGCAGGTGGCGGGCCGCGCCGGCCGCGGCGATCGTCCCGGCGAGGTCATCATCCAGACCTATCTGCCCGAGGATCCGGTCATTCGTGCCGTCGCTGAGCACGACCGTTCGATCTTTACCGACTACGATCTGGACCAGCGCCGCGACGCGCTGTACCCGCCGTTTGTTCGCCTGGTCAACATCTTGGTGTGGTCGGCAAACCGAGACGACGCGCAGGACTACATTGGGCGCATTGCAAAGCTTCTTAAGCGCCGCTGGCATGCCGCCGCGCCCGACTTTTTGAGGGCGGGGAGTGCCATGCCGCAGGTGCTGGGCCCGGCTTCGTGTGTAATCGAGAGAGCCAAGGACCGTTACCGCTTCCATCTGCTTGTGAAGTCGCCTGTGGGGTACCATGTCTCTGATGATATCGACGCCTGCCTCAAAGAGGTGGGCTCTGTGCGCGGCGTGAGCGTGAGCGTTGACGTCGATGCCTATGATTTGATGTAACAACCCGAAAGGATGGCCATGGAAGCCAACGGAATCGTACTGTCGCCCGACCCTCGCCTGCGTCAGGAGTGCGCCGTGATCGAGGAGATCACCCCAGCGATCGAGGCGCTTGCCGAGAAGATGAAGAAGATGATGTTCGACAACGGCGGTTGCGGCCTGGCTGCTCCGCAGATCGGCGAGCTTATTCAGCTCGTCACCATTGACTGCGACTACAGCGACAAGAACGACTACGACCCGTACGTGCTCATCAACCCTGTCATTGTTGAGCAGAGTGACCATCTGGTGCCGTTTAGCGAGGGCTGCCTGTCCATCCCTGGCATTAGCTGCGAGATCGAGCGTCCCGACCATGTCGTCGTCGAGGCGTACGACTTGGACGCAAACCTGATTCGCTACGAGGCTACGGGCGATCTGTTCTGCGTGTGCCTGCAGCACGAGATCGATCACCTGCATGGCAACACTATGTTCGAGCGACTGAAGCCCATGCAGAGGCTCAAGGCCGTCAAGGAGTACCAGGACGCCCTGGCCCGCGGCGCTCGACCGGGCGAGATGGAGTAGGTTTGTCCGTCCCCGGGGTGCCGTCGGGCCAGGGATGGGCGTCTTCACTGATAGGTGCTTTGCTGAAAGAGCTGCTTTTATTGCGGCTCTTTCTTTGGTTTTGGGTATATTTGTTCTTGTTGAAATGTTATTGCGGATGGGCTGGTGACTTGGCTTTCCGCTGTTCTTTGTAGCCGTCTCGGCTTTGGTTGAGAGGAGACGTTCTTTTTGCGTATTGTGTTTATGGGTACGCCTGATTTTGCTGTGCCTTCGCTGACTTCGCTTGTTGAGGCTGGGAATGAGATTGCGCTTGTTGTTACTCGTCCTGATGCTGTTCGTGGGCGTGGTAAGAAGCTGGAGCCGTCTCCTGTTAAGGCTAAGGCGCTCGAGCTTGGTCTGCCTGTTGTTGAGGCTAATCGTATGACGCCTGAGGTTGTTGAGGTGCTCCAGGCTGCCCAGGCTGATATTTTCTGTGTGGCTGCTTATGGCTGTATTTTGCCTGATGAGGTGCTGCATATAGCGCCGCTTGGTATTGTGAATGTTCATGCTTCGCTACTGCCTCGTTGGCGTGGCGCTGCTCCCATTCAGCGTGCGATTCTCGCTGGTGATGAGGTTGCCGGCGTTTCCATTATGCGCATTGGACATGGCGTGGATACCGGCGCCTATTGTGCGCAGGCCTCGACCTCGGTTGCCGGTAAGCATGCTGAGGCGCTGACTATGGAGCTCGCTGAGCTCGGCGGCAAACTGCTTGCCGATACGCTTCCTTCGCTTGCCGATGGCACCGCCGTGTGGACTGAACAGGATGAGTCGCTTGTTACCCATGCTGCCAAGATTTCTAAGCAGGAGATGCGCTTGGATCCGCACATGGCGGCGCTTGATTGCGTGCGTCATGTGCTGGCTTCGTCCGATACCGCGCCTGCTCGTTGCGTGATTGCCGGCAAGACCGTGCGTGTGCTCGATGCTGCGGCGGCTGATGTGTCGCTCGGCGAGGGTCAGGTTCTCGTTAAGGCCAAGCGTGTTTACCTGGGCCTTTCTGATGGCTCGGTTGAACTGCTCGAGGTTAAGCCTGATGGCAAGCGTGCTATGACTGCTTCTGCTTGGGCTGCTGGCCTGCAGGGTGCCGATCTTATCTGGGGTGTTTTGTCATGAGCAAGCTGTCTCCCGCGCGCAAGCTTGCGCTCGATGTGCTGATGGAGGCCGATCGCCGCGGCATGTATGCGCGCGACGTGCTGTCCTCTCGCGCATCGGCCAAGGCCATTGACCAGCGCGATTCTGCGTTTGCCGCTCGCCTGGCGCTCGGTGTTGCCGCCACGCAGGGTATTTTGGACGAGTTGCTCGATCAGTTTCTCGATAAGCCCAAAAAGGTTGCGCCGCGTGTTCGCATGGCGCTTCGTATCTCGGCCTTCGAGATGCTCTATCTGCATACGCCGGGCCGCGTTGCCGTAAGTCAGGGAGTTGAGCTCGTTCGCAGTGGTGCTAAGTCCGCCGCTGGCTTAGCCAATGCTGTATTGCATAAGGTTGCGGACAATGTTGAGGACTTTGCTACTGCGTCCGATGTGGATGAGTCTGAGCGACGCTTGGTTCGCCTGTCTCGCCTGATGGGCTTGCCGCGATGGCTGTGCGCTCGCATTATGGCATCGTTTGACACGCCAGAGGGTGCGCTTAACTTTGCCGGCAATCTGGCCCCCGCGCCGCTGGCCCTGCATGAGAACGCTTTTGCTTCCAAGCCCGATCCGTATATCTCGCAGCTCGTCGCACCTGTCTTCCCGGGCTGCCATGCCCCGGTTGATGCCCAGGTTACCGTTGCTTCGGGTGCGTTTGAGCGTGCTGCCGCGGTGGCATCTGATCTCAACGCGCAACTTATCGCCACAGCTGCCACGCGCCCTGGTAGCTGCCTTGAGATTGGTGCCGGTCGTGGCACCAAGACCTATGTGATGATGTGCCAGGCCAAGCGTACGGGCTATGAGCGTCAGCATACGGCGCTCGATCTACATGATCGTAAGTGCGATCTGAATCTTGCTCGCCTGCATAAGGCCGGTATTCAGGGCGTTCGTACGGTTTCGGGTGATGCTTGCGAGCTTGATGAGGTGCTCACATCGTTTGATGCCATGCTTGGCGAGCCGGTTAAGTTCGACACGGTCTTTATCGATGCGCCGTGCTCTGGCACCGGAACCATGCGTCGTCATCCCGAGATCCCGTGGCGCCTGACCGAAAAGGACGTGACGGTTGAGCTGCCCAAGCTGCAGCTGACGATGCTCAAAGAGGCTGCTGCGCGCGTGGCTGCCGGCGGCGAGCTCATCTATGCGACGTGCTCGGTCTTCGACGAGGAGAACACGCAGGTGGTGGAAGCGTTCCTTGCTTCTCCCGAGGGTGCCGGCTTTAGCGTGGCGCCGCTTTCCGAGGCACAGATTCTGCAACTCCCCGAGTTCGATCAGGCCAAGAAGCTCGTATCCGTACGCCAGAACGATCGAGGCCTCTTCCAAAGCGTGCCGGTAAACGCCGATTCCTACGACGGCCACTTTTGCGCCAGGCTGGTTCACAAGTAATTACTACGTTGCGGTGAAATAGGGATTGAATAGCGGCATCTACCCGCCATGAAGTCCTTATTTCACCGCAACTCATAAGGAAACCTGGGCAGCTAAAGAATCAGCCCCGCGATTGGTGTCGGTCGCGGGGCTGATTGGTTTCTAGTGGCTGTGCGGGCAGTTGGCGCAGCAACCGCTCGTGGCGCTGGTGCTTGAGCCACCGCTGCGCTGGTCGGTGTTGTAGAAGCCGCTGCCCTCAAATTTAATACCGCTGGCCGAGAACGTCTTGGCGGCCGGAGCGCCGCAGTTGGGGCACACGACCTCGGGGGTCTCGGACATGGGGTGCTCAAACTCAAACACGTTGCCGCAGCTCGAGCACTTGTAATCGTAGCGCGCCATAATACTTCCTTTTCAGCACAAAGCGGGCAGATTACTCTGCCCGCAATAATTCAAACGTCTGTAACTGTACCCTATATCGGGGGTTTTATCACGCTTCGCCCCAGAATCTATGGGTGTTGCGCAGGAGCTGTGCAGTTTTATCCTCAGCCGCCTCAATATCTCCCTCATCGGCCTGCCAGGTCCAGTTGCCCGTGGCCACGCCCGGTACGTTCATGCGCGTGTCGTCGCCAAGCCCCAGCACGTCCTGCAGCGGCATCATCACCAGGGGAGCGTCGCTTGTCAGCGCGTCGCTCATCAGCTTGGCTGCCACCTCAACACCGCTCGGCTCGTCGCCGCCCGCAAAGGAGCGCGTGCACCAACCCGCGAGCGTCGACGTGTCATGCGTCGATGTGTACAGGATCTTGCCGGGCGTAGGGTGCACGCCGCAACGAACGTCGTAATCGCTAAACTCCAGTACGTCCATACCGGGGAAGCCGCAAGTCGAAGCCATGGCGCGAACGCCGGGCGTCAGGTAGCCCAGGTCCTCGGCGATAAAGTTGAGCGGCCCCAGCTCGTCATAGGCGGTCTGGAACAGGTCCTTGCCCGGGCCTGCCAGCCAACGCCCGTCGGCGCAGGCCTTACCCGCGGGAATGCTAAAGTAGCTGTGGAAGCCCAGGAAGTGATCCAGGCGCACACGGTCGTAGAGCGAAAACGCACGACGCAGACGATCCATCCACCAGTTATAGCCGTTCTGCTTCATGTGGTCCCAGCGGAACGTTGGGTTGCCCCACACCTGGCCCTCGGGCGCAAAGTTATCGGGCGGCGCACCGGAGATCTCGATTGCCTTACCGGTATCGGACAACCAGAAGTTCTCGGGCTCGCTCCATGCATCGGCCGAATCGTCCGAGACATACATCGGGATATCGCCGATGACCTCGATGCCCTTCTTGTGCGCGTAGTTCATGAGCTCGCACCAGGCTAGGTCAAAGCGGTACTGCATGTAAGCCTGCAGCTCTGCCTCGTCGTGGAAACTCTTGTCGTCAATCAGGTGCTCGTTGTAGCGCGCGACATCCGCCGGCCAATCGTGGCGCGACTCGCCCTCAAAGTACTTCTTAACGGCCATGTAGACGCAGTATTTCTCGAGCCAATCGGCGTTGCGATGTTTAAACGCGGTGTAGAGCGGATCGGCATCTTCGCCGCCACGGGCCTTCCAAGTCTCAAAGTCGGCCGCCAGCTCCTCTTGGCTCTCGGGCAGCAGGTCAATATTGCCCGCAAAGGCCGAAGGCCCGGCGTAAGGGGAGCGGAAGAAGTCCGTTGGGTTGACAGGCAGGACCTGCCAGTAGCGCATGCCCATAGCGGACAGATGGTCGATAAAGCGACGCGTGGGTGCGCCGATCGTGCCGGGCTTGCCGTCATCGGTCGGTACCGAGGTGATATGACACACAACGCCCGCGCCGTGATCGAGCGGCTCCTGCAGGCGCTGCTCGGCATGGTGATAGATAATCGACGAGCCCAGTGGATACAAATCGAGCGTGACCGTGCCGTTGTGGATCTCGCACTCGTGACCGCTGATCACATCACTCGCGCATTCGTCGAGCGCCGGAATCGTCACGCGGTGTGAATTGCGCAGACTACGGTTAATGATAACCGTCGCGGACTCGCCATCCCTGCCCGTGCGGTTGTATGCCAGCACCTCGTCGTTGAGCGCGAAGGCCTTGATCTCGCCGTCGATCATAAACGGCAGTGCGCGGCGTACGGCGGAGGCGTTTTTGACAATAGCCAGCGTGTCGAAGTCGTGCAGTTGGTCCTTGGTCGGCAGGGTGCGGCGGTTGCCCGGATCGGTTAGACCCTCCAGGCCGTATTCGTCGCCGTAGTAGATCGAAGGCACGCCGGGGAAGGTCATCTGCATGAGCGTGGCGAGCCAAAAACGGCTCTTGGCCAGGCCCATCGAGTTCTCGTCCAGGCGCCATTTGCTGCGCTCGCACTCGGGCAGCTGCGACTCGTCGGGGCCGCCGCCGAGCACCGAGATAATGCGCGGACGGTCGTGGCTCGAAAGCAGATTAAGTGCGCAGGACAGGGCCTCACGGGGATAGTTCTCGCGCAGGGTTTCGATTTCCTCGGCTGCCTGGTAGGCGTTCTTGTAGCCCATCAAAAAGCCGATGACCATGTCGCGGAAGGGGTAATCCATAGCAGAGTCCAACTCGGAGCCCTGTAGGTAGCGACGCAGATGGCCGTAGCTGATCTTGTTGGAGGCGTCTTCCCAGACTTCGCCGAGCAACAGTGCATCAGGCTTCTCGGCAAGTACGGCCTTCTTGATCTCGGCCAGGAAGTCGTCGGAAAGCTCGTCAGCGACGTCCAGGCGCCAGCCATGAGCGCCGGCACGTAGCCATTTACGGATCACGCCGTCCTTGCCCAGAAGCCGCTCGCGTACCAGCTCGGAGCTCTCATTGATGGCGGGCATGTTGCCCACGCCCCACCAGCAGTCGTACGAGCCGTCCTCGTGGAAATAAAACGCATCGCGCCACGGCGAGTCCTCGCTCTGCCACGCGCCCACGCCGGGGTAGTTGCCGTAGCGGTTGAAATAGATGGAGTCGTCACCCGTATGGTTAAAGACGCCGTCCAGGATGATGGAGATGCCCAGCTTCTCGGCTGCCTGGCACAGCTCGGTAAAATCCTGCTCGGTGCCCAGGATTGGGTCGATCTTGGTGTAGTCGGCCGTGTCGTAGCGGTGGTTGCTCGCGGCCTCAAAGATGGGGTTGAGGTAGATGGCCGTAAAGCCCAGCTCCGCGATGCGGGGCAGGTCATTTTGGATGCCCTTGAGCGAGCCGCCGTAGAAGTCCCAGGTCTTGATGGAGCCGTCCTCGGCGCGCTCGTATACGGGCGGCTCGTTCCAGTCCTCGACCATGCGGCGCTGGATTCCGTTGCGCGGTTTTTCGACTTCGGCCAGCGTGCGCTCGCGCCAGTTTTCGTCGCGGGCATAGCGGTCGGGGAAGATCTGGTAAACCATGCCACGCTCGTACCACTCGGGACGAACTTCGCGGTGCTTGTAGACGGTGACCTGGAACGACGGAACCTCGGCGTAGTCGTAGGTTACGCCCTCGCCGCCGGTGCGGCCCTGCGGTGCGCCCAGACGAACCTCGGGCTGGCCCTCGATATTGCAGATAAAGCTGTACCAGATAAGACAGGGCTCGGTGCACTCCAGCTCGGCGGTAAAGATGCCGTCGCCCTCGTGCGTCATGGGATACAGAGTTTCCCCGATCTCATCGACCCAGGTTCGCAGCGTAAGCGTTGCCTGGTTGGGGTCGGCATCCTCCAAAATTACCGACAGCGAAACGGAAGTTCCTGTGGTCACAGCGCCAAACGGAGTGCGAAACTGCGGCAGACGGCTGTTGTGAATCAATCTCATAATACGGTCCAGTTCAATAGAATCACGGCCTGCGGGCCATGGCTTTACGCACAGGATGTAAGTATATCTGTTGTACATAGGCTGTATAAACAACATCCGTTTACCATCGGCGAACGGTTGTCCTAGAAAATCGTTTTACCAACTATTAACAGAGAAGGGGCGCCCGGTTGGAGCGCCCCTTGCTTAGGGTTTGATGAGGTTTTGGATCGTCTGGATTAGCGGCGCTTGCGGGTGGCCGTTGCCTTGCGGACGGAAGTCTTCTTGGTCGGAGTCTTTTTCTCGGTCGGAGCGCCAGGGGAGACCGGGGTCTCCTTGGCAGGCTCGGGCTTAGCCTCTGCCTTCGGGGCAGCCTTGGTCTTAGCCTTGACCTCGGCGGCCTTCGGTGCCGGCTCGGGCTTGGTCTCCTCTTTGACGGCGGCGGGCATAGCCTCTGCCTTAGGAGCGGCAGCCTTTGCCGTGGTCTTCTTGGCCGTCGTCGTGCGCTTGCGCGTGGTGGTCTTGGCGGTCGGCTTGGCCTCGACAGCTGCTTCGGCCTTGGGCTCGGCAGGCGTCTCCTCGACCTTGGTCGCAGTAGCCTTGGCGGCCGTCGACTTCGTTGCCGTGGTCTTCTTGGCAGCTGTTGCCTTCTTGGCAGTCGTGGTCGTCTTTTTGGCAGCGGTCTTTGCCGGAGCCTTGGCGGCCGGTTTGGCCTCAGCGACCTCGGCCTTTACCTCGGGAGCAGCCTCGGCCTCGGCGGCCTTCTTGGCAGCGGCGGTCGTGCGCTTGCGCGTGGTCGTTGTCTTGGCAGCCGTTGTTTTAGTCGCGGCAGCTTTGGTCGTCGTAGCCTTCTTAGCGGTCGTCTTGCGGGTCGTGGTCTTCTTAGCTGCGGGCTTTGCAGCGGTCTTGACCTCGTCCTCTGCCTCAAGTGCAACCTCAGCCTTCACCTTAGGCTCGGCCTTTGCGGGCTCAGCCTCAACAGGCTTCTCCTCGGCCTTGGGCTCCTCGGCGGCCACCGGTTCAGCAACAACCTCAGGCTCGTCGACAACAGCCGCCGGCCTCTCAATCTCCGGATGCATAAAGAAATACAGATCAAGATACTTATCGGCCGAGCGCGTCCAGCTAAAGTCTTGGCTCATGGCCTGCGTGACCAGCTGGTTCCAGGCATCGCGGTTGTCCCAGAACAGGCGTGCCGCGCGGAACACGGCGTCGCCCATCTCGTCGCCGTTAAAGTTACTAAACGAGAAGCCTGTGCCCTCGCCGGTAAACTCGTTATACGGGATCACGGTGTCCTTCAGACCACCGGTCTCGCGCACGATAGGCAGGGTGCCGTAGCGCATGGCGATGATCTGCGACAGGCCGCAGGGCTCAAACTTCGAAGGCATCAGGAACATGTCGGCGGCAGCATACATGCGCTGTGACAGCGCCGGATCGAACTCAATGCGTGCGGCCATGGTGCCGGGGTACTTGCCCTGGAAGTAGCGTAGACCGTCCTCGTAGTCGCGGTCGCCGGTGCCCAGCACCGCCACCTGCACGCCGCCGGCCAGGATGCGGTCGAGCGCGTACATGACCAGGTCCATGCCCTTCTGGCGCGTCAGGCGCGTGACCATCACCATGAGCGGACGGTCGTCGCGAACCTCGAGCCCCAGCTCTTCCTGCAGCTTGGCCTTGCACACGGCCTTGCCGGAACGGTCCCCGACGGTGTAGTTGGCGGCAATGCGCTTGTCGGTCGCCGGGTCAAAGCCTGCCACATCAATGCCGTTCAGGATACCCTGCAGCGCGTACGAACGCTCGCGCAGCACGCCGTCCAGGCCCTCGCCAAATTCGGGCGTCTGGATCTCGTTGGCATAGGTGGGGCTCACCGTGGTAATGGCATCGGCATAGCGCAGCGCGCCCAGCATGTAGTTGATGCTGCAGGCATCGCAACGCAGCTGCGAGGCGGCCGCCGGAATATGCGCCACACCCAGGATGTCCTCCATCACGGTGTCGCTAAACTGGCCCTGGAACGCCACGTTATGGATCGAGAACACGGTCTTGACACGGTCATACAGCGGCAGGCCCTGGTAGAACTCGCGCAAAAACACGGGCGCCAGTGCCGTCTGCCAGTCATTGCAGTGCAGGATGTCGCACTCAAAGCCGGCGGGCAGGTGCTGCAGGCTCTCGGTGATGGCCTTGGAGAAGAACGCAAAGCGCTCGCCGTCGTCAAAGAAGCCGTACGGATAGTCGCGCGCAAAGTAGCGCTCGTTGTCGATGAACATATAGGTGACGCCGTCGTGCTCGAGCTTCTCGAGTCCGCAGTACTCGTTGCGCCAGCCCAGGCTCACGTAAAAGTCGGAGAAGTGCTCCATCTGTGCCTTGTACTCGTCCTTGATGGTGGCGTACTTGGGCACCATCACGATAACCTCGGCGCCGGCGCGCACGAGCGCCGCAGGCAGCGAGCCCGCCACGTCGCCCAGGCCGCCGGTCTTCACAAACGGCGCGCACTCGGCCGAGGCAAACACGATCTGCATCTTTTTGCTGGAATCTGCCATATTGTCTCCCATGTTGCAATTCGAGAATAGCCGCCTGGCGCTAACCGGGCGGCTATTCTACATGTTACGAGCGATGTTGCGGTGCCAACGTTAACGTACGATGGTGGTGTCGGAAGTTAACGGAGCCTTGCCCAGCACCAGGATGTTCTCGGGCGTGCCGCGAAGCTCGGTGTTGGTGGGAACCACGTTGTTTTTGTCCAGAATGGCGTTCTCAACGCGGGCGCCGCTCTTGATGATGCAGCTCTGGTTGATGATCGAGTTGGTCACCGAAGCGCCTTCCTCGACCACGACGCCGCGCGACAGGATTGAGTTGCGCACGGTGCCCTTGATGATGCAGCCGGCCGAGATAATCGAGTTGCACGCGTGGCTGCCGGTCGCATAGCGCGAAGGCGGCACGTCGTGAGCCTTGGTCAGGATCGGGCGCTCGGGGTCAAAGAGCTGATCGGCCACGGTCTGGTCGAGCAGGTCCATGCTGCGGCGATACAGCGACTTCTCGCTAAACACGCCCACGACCTCGCCCTTGTACTCGTAGCTGCACACGTCGATGTTGCCAAAGTCGCCCTGGAGTGCTTCGAGCAGGTCCAGATAGTCGGCGGCCTGGTAGTGGTCGATGATCTCGAGCAGCGTCTCGCGGTTGACGATGCAGCAGTCCATGGACGCGTTGTCGCCGTACACGACGCCGGCGCTCACGCCCGTCAGGCGGCCGTTCTCGTTAATCTCGAGCTTGGTCTCGTCATCGACGTTGCGCGTGGCCTTGCAGTACACCACGGTCATCTGGGCGCCAGAGTTCTCGTGCGCCTCGATGATGGTGTTGAGGTCCATGTTAAAGATGATGTTGGTGCCCATCATCACGACATAGGGCTTCTCCGAGCGCTGGAACAGCGTCTTGTTGGAGATGATGTCGCGCAGCAGGAAGCGCATGCCGCCCTTGGTGGTGCCATACGCGTTGCCGGGCACCATGAACAGGCCGCCCTTCTTGCGGTCCAGGCCCCAGTCCTTGCCCGAGCCCACGTGGTCGATCAGCGAACGGTAGTTGCCCGGCATGACGACACCGACGGTCTTGATGCCGGCATTCATCATGTTGGACAGCGGGAAGTCGATCAGGCGGTAGCGGCCCAAAAATGGAACGGACGCGATGGGGCGATCCTTGAGCAGCACGCTGCCGTAGGTCGAAGAGTAGTTAGCGGTGATATAACCGATGGCCTTGCGATTGATCATCGGATCATTCCCCCTTCCCGATAACGACGTCATTTCCAACGACGGCCGTATCCTTGGTGGTATCGACAGAGCCGAGCTTCACGCCCTCTTCGACCGTGGAGTTCTCGCCCAAAATAGCGCGGCAGATGTGCGCGCCGCTCTTAACGTGCGCACCCGGCAGCAGCACGGAGTCCTCGACCACGGCGCGCTCCTCGATGATGACATCGGTCGAAAGGATCGAGTGGCGAGCGGTGCCGTAGATCTTGCAGCCGTTGGAGACCAGGCAGTCGTCCAGGCGGCCGTCAGGGCCAATGTAGTGCGGCGGACGCGTGGTGATGTTGGACATGATGGGGAAGTTCTTGTCAAACAGATCGAACTCGGGGTTGTTGCCCAGCAGGTCCATCGAGGTCTCATGGAAGCTGGCGATGGTGCCAACATCCTTCCAAAAGCCGTGGAACTCGTAGCTGTACAGGCGCTTGTTCTCACCGAGCAGCTTGGGGATGATGTCCTTGCCAAAGTCGTGGCTCGAGCGCTGGTCCAGAGCGTCCTCCTCGAGCGCCTCGATCAGCACGTCGGCCGAGAAGATGTAGATGCCCATGGACGCGAGGTTCGAATCGGGCTTCTCGGGCTTCTCGGTAAACTTGGTGATGCGGCCGTCCTCGGGGTCGGTGGTCAGGATGCCAAAGCGGCTGGCCTCCTCCCACGGCACGGGCATAACGCTCACCGTGAGGTCGGCATTGTTATCAATGTGCGTCTTGAGCATCTTACGGTAGTCCATGCGATACAGGTGATCGCCCGAAAGAATCAGAACGTACTTGGGGTCGTTGGCCTTGATGTAGTCCAGGTTCTGCGTAATGGCGTCGGCCGTGCCCGCATACCAGGCGCCGCCGGTCTGCGTCTCGTACGGCGGCAGGATCGACACGCCGCCGTCGCGGCTGTCCAGATCCCACGCCTCGCCGGAGCCCACGTAGGCATGCAGCAGGTAGGGACGGTACTGCGTCAGAACGCCCACCGTGTCGATGCCCGAGTTGGAGCAGTTGGACAGCGAAAAGTCGATAATGCGGAACTTGCCACCAAAGCTAACCGCCGGCTTGGCGATCTTTTGGGTGAGTGCCCCCAATCGGCTGCCCTGTCCTCCTGCGAGGAGCATCGCGATGCATTCTTTCTTACTCATCGATTTCTCCTTCTGTCATCGATGTTCCTAACCCATTAGCGACGGGCGCGGCGCACTGTCACGCCCGTCGAGTAATGCCGTGCGGCAAAGGGAGCTCGCGCGCTTTATGTGTGCCAGATCTCGTCGCGATACTCGCGAATGGTGCGGTCGGACGAGAACCAGCCACTCGAGGCGGTGTTGAGCAGGGCCTTGCGGTTCCAGGTCTCCTGGTCGCCGTAGCTGCCCGTGAGGTTCTCCCATGCATCCACGTAGCTACGGAAGTCAGCCATGACCAGGTCGGGGTCGTTGTTGTTCATGAGCTCGTTGTAGATACTCTCGAAGTTGCCCGAAAGACCCGCAAAGGTGTTGTCCTTGAGCTCGTCCATAACGCGACCCAGACGCTCGCGATCGCCGTTGAGGGTATCCCACGCAAAGTAGCTGTTGGATGCCCAGAGCTGCTCGACCTCGGGTGCGGTCAGGCCAAAGATGGCCTCGTTCTCGCGGCCGGCCAGGTCGGCGATCTCGATGTTGGCGCCGTCGAGGGTGCCCAGCGTAATGGCGCCGTTCATCATGAGCTTCATGTTGGACGTGCCCGAGGCCTCCTTGCCGGCCGTGGAGATCTGCTCCGAGATCTCGGCGGCTGGGTAGATGAGCTGAGCGTTGCTCACACGGAAGTTGGGGATAAAGCAGACCTTCATGACCTCGTTGACGCGGGCGTCGTTGTTGATGACGTCGGCCACGGAGTTAATGAGGCGGATGGTCTCCTTGGCAAAGGTGTAGCTCGAGGCAGCCTTGCCGCTAAAGATGAAGGTTGTCGGCGTCACGTGGAAGTTGGGATCGGCGATGCGACGGTTGTAGATGTCCATCACCTTCATGATGTTCATGAGCTGGCGCTTGTAGGCATGGAAGCGCTTTACCTGGACATCGAAGACGGTGTTGGGGTCAATAACCAGACCGGTCTCGGCCTTGACGTAGGCGGCCAGACGCTCCTTGTTGGCGCGCTTGGAGGCACCCACGGCCTTCAGGAACTCGGTGTCGTCCTTAAACTCCTTGAGTTTCTCAAGCTCAAAGGCGTCTTTGAGCCAGCCATCGCCAATGGCCTCGGTCACGAGCCTGGCGTAGGTGGGGTTGGCCTCGGCAAAGAAGCGACGGTGCGAGATGCCGTTGGTCTTGTTGTTGAACTTCTCGGGCGTCAGGGCATAGAAGTCCTTGAGCACGATGTTCTTGATGATGTCGGAATGGATCTTGGCCACGCCGTTGACGCTGTGGCTGCAGATCACAGACAGGTTGGCCATGCGAATCTCGCCGTCCCACAGGATGGCGGTCTGGCGCAGACGCTCCTGCCAGCCCTCCTGCGTGGTGTCGAAAGACTCGTGCCAACGACGGCTGATCTCGTCGATGATCTGGTACACGCGGGGGAGGAGCTTGGAGAACGTGCCGATTGGCCACTTCTCCAGGGCCTCGGGCAGGATGGTGTGGTTGGTGTAGCTCACGACCTGCGTCACGATGTTCCAGGCGTCATCCCACTCGAGCTTCTTCTCGTCGATGAGGATACGCATGAGCTCGGGGCCGCACATGGCGGGGTGGGTATCGTTGGTGTGGATGGCTACAAACTGCGGCAGCAGCTCCCAGTTCGCGCCGTGCTCCTTCTCAAAGGTGTCGAGCAGGCTGTAGATACCGGCCGAAACAAACAGGTACTCCTGCTTCAGGCGCAGCAGACGGCCGTGCTCGCCGGCGTCGTTAGGGTAGAGGATGGCGCTGATGGCCTCGGCCTCAGCGCGCTCGGCATCGGCCTGGGCATAGTCGCCGCGGTTGAAGGCCTCCAGATCAAAGTGCTCCTCGACCGGCTCGGCGGCCCAGACGCGCAGCTTGTTGACGGTTTCGCCGGCATAGCCCACGACGGGGATGTCATAAGGGACGGCCAGGATGTCCTGCGTGTCTACCGTGCGGTAGAACGTGCGGCCGTTCTCCTCAAAGCCCTCGACGCGGCCGCCAAACTTAATGGTCACGGCCTTATCCTGACGACGGACCTCCCAGGGATAGCCGTGGGTGAGCCACTCGTCGGTGGCCTCGACCTGGCTGCCGTTGACGATCTCCTGCTTAAACAGACCGTAACGGTAGCGCATGCCGTTGCCGTAGCCGGCGATGCCCTCGGCTGCCATGGAATCCAAGAAGCATGCGGCCAGGCGGCCCAAGCCACCGTTGCCCAGCGCCGGATCGGGCTCCTGGTTCTCGATGACGGACAGATCAAAGCCCATGTCGTCGAGCGCCTCGGCGACCATGTCGCGCACGCCAAAGTTGAGCAGGTAGTTGTCGAGCAGGCGGCCGATCAAAAACTCGATCGAGAAGTAGTACACGCGCTTTTTGCCCTCGGCGGTGACGCGGGCGTCACTCTTGGTGGCAACGGTGCGCGCCTTCTCGGCCACGAGCTTGGCCAGGGCGTTAAAGCGGTCGAGGTCGCTGGCGGCCTCGACGCTCTTGCCGCTGATGCTCATGACGGCATCGCGATAGAGCTCGGTAAACTCCTGCTTGTTGTCGAAGATCTTATTCATACGTTCCTTTCCCCCGGGGATGTTTCTCCCGGAACGGTTATGACATGTATCCTACGCCCCCGCGGGGCGGTTAATTACAGCTGTAACGGTTTTGTTACGCATCCTTGGCAGACGGCTTAACAGAAGCAGACTTGGCCTTGGTAGCGGCCTTTTTGGCAGCCGGTTTCTTGGCTGCGGCCTTAGCAGCGGGCTTTGCGGCAGCCTTGGCCTTGGCCTTGGTCGTCGTGGCCTTCGCCTTAGCCGGAGCCTTCTTGGCAGCCGCAGGCTTGGGCTTCACCGAGGACGCCCGCTTGCGCGTCGCCTTCTTGGGCTCCTCGACCACAGGCGGCTTATAGCTGCTGGGGCCGCGGCGCTTAAGCACCACGCCAGCCAGCCCGGGCACCTTAATCTCGATGGAGTCCATCTGCCCGTTCCAGGGATAGGGCTCGCTCGAGCAGGTGTAAGGCTCTTCGCCGGCATAGCCGCTGCCGCCAAACTCGGGACGGTCGGAGTCAAAGATGACCTCCCAGTCACCCTCGCGCGGCACGCCCACGCGGAAGCTCTCGTAGCTCGCCGGGTCAAAGTTAATCAGGATCACTAGGTCGTCATCGACGTCCTCGCCCTGGCGCACAAAGCTCACGATGGACTGCTTGGAGTTGTCCGCGTCGATCCAGGTAAAGCCGTCGTCGGTGTAGCCGCGCTCGTACAGGGCGGGCTCGGCGGTGTAAAGGTGGTTGAGCGCCTTGATAAACGCCTGATGATGACGGTGGGTCTCGTACTCCTCGGTCAGGAACCACTGGATGGACTCGTAGTAGCGCCACTCAATAAACTGGCCGATCTCGTTGCCCATAAAGTTGAGCTTGGCACCGGGGTGCGTCATCTGGTAGAAGGCCAGCGTGCGCAGGCCGGCAAACTGGCGCCACCAGTCGCCCGGCATGCGGCCGATCAGCGAGCACTTGCCGTGCACGACCTCGTCGTGGCTCAGCGGGCAAATAAAGTTCTCGGTAAAGGCGTACATGATGGAGAACGTGAGCAGCCCGTGGTTGCCGGGGCGCCACGGAAAATCGGTCTGCATGTAGTGCAGGGTGTCGTTCATCCAGCCCATGTCCCACTTGTAGTGGAAGCCCAGGCCGCCGTCCTGCGGCGGATAGGTCACGAGCGGCCACGCGGTGGACTCCTCGGCCATCATCATCACGTCGGGGAAGTGGGCCTCCACAGCGCAGTTGACCTGGCGGATAAACGCGCTGGCGTCCAGGTCCTCCTCGGTACCGTACTTGTTGAACTTCTTTTGGCCGGGATCATCAATGCCAAAGTTGAGGTACAGCATGCTGGACACGCCGTCCATGCGAATGCCGTCAACATGGAAGTTCTCGAGCCAGTACAGCACGTTGGAGACCAGAAAGGAGCGGACCTCGCCACGGGCGAAGTCGAACTTGTGCGTGCCCCAGTTGGGGTGAATCTCGTGCTCAAACAGCATATGGCCGTTAAAGGTAGCAAGGCCGTGGGAGTCGGCGCAAAAACCGCCGGGCACCCAGTCCATGATCACACCGATGCCCGCCTCGTGGCACGCATCGATAAAGTGCATGAGTTGCTGCGGGTCGCCATAGCGCGACGTGGCGGCATAGTAGCCGGTCGTCTGGTAGCCCCAGGAACCATCGAAGGGATGCTCCATAAGCGGCATGACCTCGATATGCGTGTAGCCCATGTCGCGCACGTAGTCCACGAGCTCCACCGACAGATCGTCGTAGGTATAGAACTCGCCGCGCTGCGCGGGGAAGGGGTCCATGGGGCCTGGGTAGTTGCCGTACTCGTCCGGCTCGCCCTGCGGCGCATCGCCGTGGCGCTTCCACGAGCCAATATGCACCTCGTAGATGTTGAGCGGCTGCGACATGTGGTTGTGGCCAGCGCGGCGCTTGAGCCATGCGGCGTCGTTCCACTTATAGCCGTCGAGTGTCCACAGCACGCTCGCCGTTCCAGGAGGGCACTCGGCCTTAAAGGCATACGGATCGGCCTTGTAGAGCTTTTCGCCCTCGTTGGTCTCGATAAGGTATTTATAGAGCTGACCTTGTTCTGCGCCAGGAATAAAGCCTTCCCAAATAGCGCTCGTATGCACGGGCACCAGAGGGTTGGCTTCCTCATCCCAGTCGTTAAATTCACCAATGACATGCACGCTCTTTACATCGGGCGCCCAAACGCAAAAGCGCCAGCCGCGCGTACGGTTCTGCGTGTCGGGGTGCGCGCCCATCTTTTCCCAGCTGCGCTCCCACGTGCCGATGCCAAATAGATAGACATCGTCCTTGGTGAGCTCCGGTGCGTGCGGGGCGGCTTTACGGGTTGCGGGCTTTTTAGCCGTTGGCTTTAGCTTTGTATCGCTCACGTTTGATCCCATCATGACGCGGCAGCGTGTTGCCTTGGTGACTAGATGCGAAAGGTCCAAGGCTGCACGAATCGAAGGGACGGCGATAGTTCTATGATTCGTTCCACCTCGCGTGCTCGGTGGAACTTTCGGCAGAAACTACGATAACACCTGTACGTTACTTTTATGAAGGAAAGTGGTTTTAGGGCGGCGTTTAATCGGTAAGCGCCATGTTTAGACCACTGGCAGAATTGCCGTGGTAAAACTCTTGACAGCTTTACCAATAAGGGTTTTTTGATTGTTGGTTTGACGTTTGGTAAAACGTTTTTAGCAGGTTGTTTACCATTTGACATCGAAAGGTACATTTATGTCCCAGACCGCCGCTCCCAATGTCGCTTTTATTTTCGATTGCGACGGCACGCTGGTTAATAGCACCCCCGTTTGGGCCTATGCCCAGCCCGAGTTATTGCACCGCCACGGAGTTGACGTGACGGTCGACGATTTTGCCCAGTTTGAGCATTTGTCGCTCGAGGACGAGTGCCAGGCCTACCACGACACCTGGGGCATTGGCGCAAATGGCGAGGAGCTGTATCGCGAGCTGAGCGACATTCTGATCGATGGCTACTCTAAGGTGCCGCCACGCGAGGGTCTGCTTGCATTTTTGGAGCAGGCGAAGGAGGCCGGTATTGCCATGTGCGTGGCTACGTCCACACCGGCCGAGCTGGTTAAGTCTGCGCTTGCGGGTGCCGGGCTCGATGCTTACATGGAGTTTGTTACCACGACGGGCGAGGCAGGACGCTCCAAACAGTTCCCCGATGTCTACGAGTTGGCGCTGCGCCGCTTGGAGGAGCGCCACGGATGCAAATTTGAGCGCGTGTGGGTGTTTGAGGACGCCGTCTTTGGCCTTAAGAGCTCTGGCACCGCCGGCTTTAAGCGCGTGGGCATTTATGATCCGCACGGCCGCATGAAGCGCGACGATGTGCGCGCCAACTGCGATATCTTTATCGACAGCTACGAGGACCTGTACCTGGTCAGCGTTCTTGAGTTTGAGGGCTAGGCGAGGGCTGTGGCTTGCAAGGTATTAGTGGTCTGCGGCTCGCTCGTGGTGGTGAGCGCGGATCTGTTGCGTAGGCTAGCAGGGGAGTGCGATTACGTTGTTGCCGTGGACCGCGGACTCGACGCGCTGCTGGTCGCGGGACTGGGGTGCGACGTGTATGTAGGAGATGCCGACACGGTGAGCGACGCCGGTCGCGCGTTGGTCGATGACGCCACCGACTTTGAAGTTGAGCGCCACGACCCGTACAAGGACTATACCGATCTGGCGCTGGCGCTCGATTCCGTCCGTCGTCGCTGGCCGGGTGCCGAAGTGGTTGCGACCTGCGCCACGGGTGGCCGTCCTGATATGGCGCTATCCGTACTGGGCCTGCTCGCAGGCTACGAGGATGCCCCAGTCTGGATTGCCGAGGACAAAGTTGTCGCCCGCATCCTTCGCGCAGGCGAATCGTGGACCATCGAAGGCCACGAGGGCAAGACGTTCTCCATCATCGCCATTGCCCCTAACACCGAGGTAAGCGAACACGGCCTAGAATGGGAACTAAATCACGCCCCGCTGGGTTTGTTGGCCGACACCGGCATCAGCAACGTCGTCAGGTCAACAGCCACGATCCAAGTCCATACCGGCACCGCCATCGCTTACCTATATCAAGAGACATTTAGAGTCTGACCCAAAAAAGTCCTTGCACCCCACGCCAACTTCCCCTATAGTATCTCCTCGTCACGGGGGCGTAGCTCAGCTGGGAGAGCGCTTGACTGGCAGTCAAGAGGTCAGGGGTTCGATCCCCCTCGTCTCCACCATCGTGAATGCAAAGGCCTTCGGAATTCCGAAGGCCTTTTTTCATGCCAAAACACCACGCGCTGCAAACCCCACCTACGCCAACAAAAAGTTGCACAATTTATTTCCCATGTCTGTACATAGTTTGTTGGACAAACGCAATTACCAGTACGCCTCGCTGGTCAATTCGGGCTTCAGGAGCATCCATAACCTCCGCTAGCACCCCAATATCCTGCGCCAATGTGAACAACATCCCAAAACAACCCCCTTGAACACGCTAAATGAACGATATGTTGTCCACCACAAGCCAAATCAGTTTCGCTACCAGCTTGTGCTAGGATACCTAACGTTACATGAGTTCAACTGTGCTCGCGGCTCCAGCAAGTCGCAAAGCGCAGGGTCGATCAGCATCCGGCCGTAACGGCGGTGTTAGAAAAACCACGAGCTCCAATATCGATTGCCATGCACGTTTTGCACTTGCTTTTGCGGCTATTTATAAGTTCGCATTAGAAGGTGCAATAAGTTGTTACGGCAAACCACGGCAGTCCTTCAGCTGTTTGCGTGCGGTCCAGTTTTGAAATTACTTGACCGGCTCGCACGCAGTCAGCTGAGGTTGCAGGCATTCTTACGATACGTGTCTGTGACCTCAGCGTTGCATTTATACATACCGTTCACGGTGGGGCAGAGCCACGTGCTTGTCTAACTGGGCTCAGGGTTTGAATATGGAGCGCCTTCGCGCACAAGCGCCTTGGCGTAGCCATACCCAAACCCCGTGAGCCATACGTAAGACAGCAAGGGGGTGGTGCTCGTGTGGTATGTGATCCAAGTCACTAACGGTCGCGAAGACGTTATGCGCGAGCGCATCGAGCGCATGGTGCCGGCTGGCGTCATGCAGGAGCTCTTTTATCCCCAATATCAAACCGAGATCAAGCTACACCGCGAATGGGTCAGCACGACCAAGCCGCTCTTTCCCGGTTATCTCATTTGCGATACGGCGGATCCGCGCACCGTGCAACAGTATTTGCTGCGCATGGACGACTTTGCCCGGGTGCTTTCCCAGGACGGTCGGTTTGTGCCGCTGGCAAAAGAAGAGACCCAGCTCATTGGCAGCTTTACCAATAGGGGAGACCGCGTGGTGCCCATGAGCGAGGCTCTAAAGGATGGAGACCAGGTCGTAGTAACGGCAGGCCCGCTGCTGGGGCACGAGGCCCTTATCAAAACCATTAACAGACGCAAGAGCACTGCCTTTTTGGAGCTCGACTTGTGCGGCCGACGCGTAACCACCCGCGTTGGCCTTGCGGTGCTTTCAAAAGAGCAGCGCGTTATGCGCAATCACAGAAGAGCGATCGCCTAGCTGCAAGCTCGCAAGCGGACGACCGAAGGCAAAAAGTATCAGGGGAGGGGCTCTTGAAGCCTACGATGATGACCATGGCACAGGGCGCGCGGGAGACGCGCACGGCCGCCACGGCGAATTCCGTTACTGCCGCAGCCGGTGCTGCGGGGGATTACCTTACAAACGAAGAAGCGTACAAGATGCTGCGCGGTGCCAACTCCGGCGTGAAGCCCGAGCTTGGGCACAGGCTCTACCGCGTTGTTAAGCGTACGGTGGACATTGTCGCCGCCGGCGGAGCCCTGGTGTTGCTCTTTATTCCCGGGGTAATTCTGAGCGTGGTCATTTGCATAAAGAGCCCGGGCGCCAGCCCCCTATATTCACAGTGGCGCGTGGGCCGCGTGCGCAAAGACGGCACGTTCTACCTGTTTAAGATCTACAAGTTCCGCAGCATGGTTCCCAACGCAGACCAAATGCTCAAGGACTTGCAGGCCCAAAACGAGGCCACTGGCCCCATGTTTAAAATGAAGCACGACCCGCGCATTATTCCCGGTGTGGGTAACTTCATTCGCAAGCACAGCATCGACGAGCTGCCCCAGCTCATCAACGTGTTCTTGGGCCAAATGAACCTCATTGGCCCGCGCCCCGGCCTGCCGCGCGAGGTTGCCCTGTACAGCGAGCACGACATGAAGCGCCTGGCGGTAAAACCCGGCTGCAGCGGTCCTTGGCAGGTAATGGGCCGCAGCTACCTGGGCTTCAACGAAATGGTTGAGCTGGATCTTCGCTATATAGAGAATCGCAGCCTGCGCCAGGACCTGCGGTTGATATTCGGCACGCTGAAGACGATGTTCTCTGGGGAAGGTGCCGTGTAGCATGCGCATCGCCATGATAGGCCAAAAGAGAACGGGTTCGCGCGAGGGCGGCGTAGAAGTGGTGGTAGGCGAGCTTGCTCGCCGTATGGCAGACCTTGGTCACCAAGTAACCTGCTACGACCGTATGGGCGAAGGAGCTCCTTCCGAGCCCTACGAGAAGGATGGCTACCGCATCGTTCCCGTAAAGGCTCTGGACATCAAGGGGCTCTCTGCGCTCACGAGCAGCTTTGCCGCAACAAGGGCCGCCATCAAAGACGGGGCAGACGTAATTCACTATCACGCAGAGGGGCCGTGTGTCCCCCTTCGTTTTGCGCGTTCCGCGGACATCAGGACCGTGGCAACGATCCACGGCCTGGACTGGCAGCGTGCAAAATGGGGCGGCTTGGCTTCCAAGTACATCAAGTTCGGCGAGGCGACGGCGGCCAAGTGCGCGGATGCGCTCATCGTGCTTTCCCGGGGCAATCAGGAGTACTTCAAGGAGGCTTACGGCCGCGAGGCTACGCTCATTCCCAACGGCATCACTCCCGAGGCGGATCTTCCCGCGAAGGAGATCTCCGAGCGCTTGGGGCTCACCCAGGGCTCCTATGTCCTCTACCTCGGTCGCATTGTGCCCGAGAAGCGACCGGAACTGTTGGTGGAGGCGTACAAGCAGGTAAAGACGGATAAGCGCCTGGTTATCGCGGGCGACTCCTCCGATACGGACGACTACGCCGTGGCGCTCAAAGAGGCTGCCGCGTCCGACCCCCGCGCGCTCTTTACGGGCCACGTTGAGGGCAACCTGCTCTCCGAGCTGTACTCCAACGCGTATTGCTACGCGCTCCCCTCCGACGTTGAGGGCCTGCCCATGAGCTTGCTGGAGGCCATGTCTCACGGTGCGGCATGCGTTACCTCGGATATTCCCGAGTGCGCGGATGTTCTGCAGGGTTGCGGGCTCACGTTCCCACACGGAGACGCGGGGGCGCTGCGCGACGTGCTTGAAGGCCTGATAGCGGATTCTGCCCAAGCGGAGAGGCTGGGCGCCATGGCACGTGACCGCGCGATTAATGGCTATGACTGGAACAGCGTCGTCCAAAGGACGCTTGCTTTGTATGAGGGTGTTGCGTAATGAAGATCCTTCTTGTAAATAAGTTTCATTGGCGCAAGGGTGGAAGCGAGACGTACTACTTTGCTCTTGCCGATGGTCTTCGCGCTCTTGGGCATGAAGTTGCCTTCTTCAGCATGGAGGATGAGCGTAATGAGCCGACTGAGTGGTCGCGTTACTTTGTAACGAATCGCGACTATAACGGACCGAGCTCTATTGTCGATAAGGCGAAGGCCGCGCAGGCACTTGTGTATTCCAAAGAGGCGCGCGAGAAGTTCGATGCGCTGTGCCGTGAATTCCAGCCCGATGTAATCCATCTCAATCTCACTCATAGGCAGATTACGTTTTCCATCTTGGACGCTCCTTGGCTAAAGCAGCATCCAACGCCGGTTGTGTATACCTCGCACGACTTGATTCTTGCTTGCCCGAGCTATCTTATGCTTGATTCCGAGGGCAACGTTTGCGATTCGTGTCTCGGGGGTCATTTTGGCAATTGCCTTAAGAAGAAGTGCGTAAAGGGTTCGATCGCAAAAAGCGCGTTAGCGGTGGCTGAGGCGGAGTGGCTTAAACGGCACAAAACCTATTCACGTCTCGATCGCATCATCTGCCCGAGTGAGTTCATGCGGAACAAGTTTATTGAAGCGGGGCTTCCCGAGCGTCAGCTTGTCCTCATGCGGAATTTCCTGAATCCCGATTCGATGTCACGGGAAGTTGCCAACCAAAATAATGAAGATCCCTACATGCTGTATCTGGGACGCCTTTCTCGCGAGAAAGGCGTGTTAACGCTCGTGCATGCTTTTGAGAAGGCGGCACCGGTGATCCCTGATTGGCGTCTTGTTATTGCAGGCGATGGCCCTGAATGTGATGCTGTGAAGGTCAAAGTTTCCGCAATGCCAAACGAAATAAGCTCGAGGATTGAGCTGGTTGGATATAAAACCGGTGACGCCCTGCGCGGACTTGTGAATCGAGCCACTCTGGCGGCTGCGCCGTCAGAGTGGCTCGAGAACGCGCCATATGCGGTTCTCGAGGCACTCGCCGCGGGCAAGCCCGTTATCGGTACGAACATGGGCGGAATACCCGAGCTGGTACGTGAGGGTGAAACGGGCTTCCTGGCTGAAGCCCACGATGAGGCAGGACTCGCAGATGCAATCCGTAGGGGTGCGGCGGTGGCCGCCGAACCTGCGGCTTACGCCGCGATGAGCGCGCATTGCCGTTCATTCGTGGCAGAGAACTGTAATCAAGAGAAATACATCCGGAATCTCGTCTCCCTGTATCAAGAACTAATTGACCGGAAGGTGGTGGCCTAACCCATGGCCGAGAAGAAACTCAACGGAACCGTAATCGTAACGTACCGCTGCAACGCGCGCTGCACCATGTGCAACCGCTACAAGGCTCCCAGCCGTCCGGAGGAGGAGCTCTCCCTCGACGTGATCAAGAAGCTCCCGCGCATGTACTTCACCAACATCACCGGTGGCGAGCCCTTCATCAGGACCGACCTTGCGGATATCGTGCGCGAGCTGTACAAGAAGTCCGACCGCATCGTCATCTCCACCAACGGCTTCTTCACCGACCGCATCATCGCCCTTGCCGAGGAATTCCCCCAGGTGGGAATCCGCATCTCCATCGAGGGTCTGCAGCAGACCAACGATGAGATCCGCGGTCTCCAGAACGGCTTCAACCGCGGCTACGAGACGCTCAAGAAGCTCGTGGAAATGAAGCACCCGGACGTGGGCTTTGGCATGACGGTGCAGGATCGCAACGCTGCGGACTTGGTGCCGCTGTACAAGCTTTCCGACGAGCTCGGCATGGAGTTCGCCACCGCCAGCCTGCACAACAGCTTCTACTTTGTCGAGGCGAAGAACATCATCAAGGACCGTCCCATGGTGGCCCAGAACTTCGAGGACCTGGTAAACGAGCTCCTCAAGTCCAACGAGCCCAAGAAGTGGTTCCGCGCGTACTTCAACATGGGCCTCATCAACTACATCTATGGGCAGAAGCGCCTGCTCCCGTGCGATATGGCGTTCGACACGTTCTTCATCGACCCCTACGGCGACGTCATGCCCTGCAACGGCACCAAGGAGAAGCTCGTTATGGGCAACCTTAACGACGAGTCTTGGGATGAGCTGTGGGAGAGCGCCCAGGCCGAGAAAGTGCGCGGCTGCGTGCGCCACTGCGACCGCAACTGCTGGATGATCGGCTCCGTGTCTCCTGCCATGCACAAGTACATCTGGAAACCCGCGTCGTGGGTGCTGGCGCACAAGCTCAAGCCCGGCAAGAAGTTCGACATGCACGAGCTCCCCATCGTGCGCGACTACGAGTCGGGCAAGGTGACGAAGGAGGAGCTGGACGCTCTTTCCACCTGCGACATGCACGCCGCGATCAACGACGGCCTTTCCGACGCAAGCCGAGCCGACGCGCACGTGTACGAGACTGAGGAGGCGCTGTAGTGCAGCCGGGTGGAAAAATCGAATGCAAAAATTCAGAAATAGCGGTTGCTCGATATCAATCGGAGGAAACACGTGAAAGTATCCTGCATAACCAGGCACGCAATCTCTAATTATGGCTCCCTGCTCCAGGCATATGCGACACAACGAGCGGTAGAGAGCTTGGGGCATGAGTTCGAGATTATGGACTATGTACCTGCTTGTGAGGACGTATCCCAGCAGGTGAGGACGCTTCTTTCGACAAAGCCGTCCTGGAACGGGAACCCGTTGAAGAAGTCTGTCTACAGACTTCTGATGGAGCCTGAGACAAGGGTGGCGGGCAAGCGGTTTGCGCGTGAGCGTTCCCAGCTGCTTAAGATGAGCCCTCACTATGCATCCCTGGAGGAGCTGAAGGCTAATCCGCCCAAGGCCGATGTCTATATGACTGGAAGCGATCAGGTGTGGGGTCCCATCAGCTCGGGCGCATACGACCTGTCATACGCGCTTGAGTTTGCTCCCGAGGGCTCAAGGCGCATCTCATATGCGGCAAGCTTTGGTAAGAAGAATATCCCGGATAGCGTGCGCCCCAGGTTTCTCGAGGACCTTCGAGCATATGAGGCCGTGTTCGTACGCGAGGATGCCGCGCGCGAGCAGCTTGCCTCGTGGGGCATAGAGGCCGGACAGGTTGTCGATCCCACGCTGCTGCTTGATGGCGAGGCGTGGAGAAGGATGGCGGCACCTGCTCCGAAGGGCGAATACATCCTCGTCTACCAGATTCACAGCGACCCGACGGTAGGGCAGTACGCCGTGAAGGTTGCCAAAAAGCTTGGCTTGCCCCTGATACGGATCTCCGCAAGCCTGCACCAGGCCTCACGCGAGGGCAAGTTCAAGTGGCTGCCGACGCTTGCTGAGTTTCTCTCGTATGTCGACAACGCAGCATGCCTAGTCACGGACTCGTTCCACGGTACGGCTTTTGCCATAAATCTCAATACGCCGCTGGTAGAAGTGCTGCCCAAGAACGGAACCTCGAGCAGGAACGTGAGTATTCTGCGACTCACGGACCTCACGGACAGAGTGCTTCAGAATCTAGATGATGTCGAGTTAGCATCCAAGCAGATTGACTTTGGTCGGGTCAACGATGTGATGGGTGCGGAGAGGGAGAAGTCCCTAGCGCAGCTCAAGAGCATGATTGAGGAGTAGGGCATTGTCAAACGTTGGCACTAGGACGGTATGCAAGAAGGATATGTGCGCTGGCTGTATGGCCTGCGTCGATTCATGCCGACATGGAGCGATTGCCATTGAGGATACGATTGAGGCGTATAACGCCCGTATTGATCCTATAAGGTGCGTGGGATGTGGACTGTGCGAGAAAACGTGTCCCCAGATGGTATCCCCATCTTCGTTGCGTCCTCTCGAGTGGCTACAGGGGTGGGCGAAAGATACATCGCTCAGAATGTCATCTTCGTCCGGGGGTCTGGCTACGGCCATCTCGGAGGCGTTTGTGGCGTCAAATGGATTAGTGTGTTCATGTGCACAGGAGGGCGGTGAGTTCCGGTTCCACCTCACTTCTGATGCGGATTACTTGAGGAGGGCCCAAGGCTCCAAATACGTCAAAAGCAATCCGCTTGGTGCGTACCGCGAGGTTAGGGAGGCCCTGCAAGGTGGTCAAAGGGTTCTCTTTATCGGTCTTCCTTGTCAGGTTGCTGCGATGCGTAACTTCGTTGGAAGCCGTTTAGCCGATTCCCTTTACACCATCGACCTTATCTGTCATGGTTCACCGTCCCCCAAGGTCCTGAGCCGATTCTTGGAAGAGACAGGTAACAACCTGTCTAATGAGCTGATACTGGACTTTCGAAAGAAAGTCCAGTTTCAGCTCCGCTATCGCGGAGCTGAAACTGTGGGTAGGACGGGTGTCCGCGATCGCTACTCGATTGCTTTCCTCTCGGGTTTACCGTATACGGAAGGCTGCTACTCCTGCCGCTACGCCAAGGGTGATCGTGTCTCCGATATTACGCTTGGCGATTCATGGGGTAGCGAGCTTTCTGATGAGGTCGCGAACGGGATATCCCTCGCACTTGTGCAGACAGACAAGGGTCGAGAACTGTTAGAAATGACGGACCTTGAGCTTTTGCCGGTTGATCCTGGTCTAGCTGTGGCCAACAATGAACAGCTTCAACGTCCTTCGACGAAGCCTATAGAAAGAAATACCTTTATGGACGGCTTTCGTAACGGGGTACGGGTTAACCGACTCGTTCTCAGGGCGAGGCCAAAAGACTGCGCCAAGTACTTGGTCAAGGATATACTGCTTGCACTGGGTTTGCTCAGGGGTTAACACATCGAGAGCGTTTGCTTTAGGCATTAATGATAAGGTAATCCATATGTTGAGTAATTCCAAGGTGCCAAAGTGCGTCGTATTAATGGCGTCATACAACGGCATCCCATTTATTTCAGAACAAATTGACAGCATTCTCTCGCAGGCTGAAGTTGACGTACGTCTTTTTGTCCGTGATGACGGGTCATCTGATGGTACTCGTGATCTTCTGCAGCGCTATGCAGATGAGGGCAGTCTGACTTTGTTAACAGGAGAAAACCTAGGACCTGCTTTAGGGTTTTTGACGTTGTTGCGGAATGCTCCCGAAGCTGATTACTATGCGTTTTCCGACCAAGATGATATTTGGGATAGCGATAAACTGATAACTGCGATTAAACAGCTTAAGAAGCAGGAGAATTTGGCTCTTTATCATTGCAATTCAAGACTTGTAGATTCAGCTGGTAATGAGATGGGCCGGTTAACCTATGGGCAACAAAGGTGCATATCTTATCGAGATAACGACCCTCTCAACCAGCTTTGCATTGGGTCACCTATGGGATGTACGCAAGTATTTGATAGGCGTATTTGGGAAGTTGTTTGCTTGCATGAGCTGCCCCATCCCGTCATCATGCATGATAAGCTGATAGCTAATCTATGCGTGCTGCTGGGTTATCGGATTGTTTTCGATGCTTCTCCTCATATGGGATATCGCCAGCATGGTCGTAATGTGGTCGGTGTGAGTACTGATTTACCATCTAAAGTGATTGAGAAAATCAATAGTTTTTGTCATCCGCGAGAGATTACTCTTGCAAAGCAAGTTACTGGACTTCTTTCAACTTATTCCGACTGCATTCTTCCTCCAGAGCGTGCTCTTGGAGAGTTGGTATCGAAAATGGACGCTTCTTTCATGGCTAGGTGCAGGGTTTCTTTCTCTTCGAGGCTGAATTTCGGCAGTCTACAAGAGGGCCTTTTCAATAGATCTCTCCTCTTGTTTGGGAAGCGATGATATGAGTAAAAGCATCCCCAAACCGCACAATAGTGGGTACGTCCTAGCGCTTGCCTTTTGCGACTATCTCAAGGACAAGACCGGCACCCCAAAGGCTATTATGGCGAGTCAGCAGGCCATGGCGTCGCACGGCATAAGTTACGTCTATCTCCACTCGGTTAAGAAGACCCTGTTCAGGGACGACCAGATGCTATTTTGCGAATTCGGGGTTACGGTCGACGGGGTGGAGGCTGGTGTTTTCAGTATTGCCCAGGTGTGCGAGGCCCTTTGCAGCTGGCAAAAAAGCGGCTTCAGCCTTCTTGAGCTTCATATCCACCACCTTCTGTACGTGAGCCTTGAGAAAGTCTCCGAACTGCTAAAAGTTACAGGCAAAACACCGGTCAGGGCCTTTCTCCACGACTATTACCTGTGTTGTACAAGCTATAACCTCCAAAATAGGAGCGGCTTTTGTGACAGCTCAAGGCTCGGCGACGCTCCCTGCGAGAAATGCCCCCACTTCAGTAACAGCCTTCGTGTGGAGTCGAAGATCCAAGGGCTGTTTGACTCCATCAAAAATCTCCGTTTTGTTGCACCTTCGACCTATACGAAGAATCGGTTTCTCTCATTCAGGCCCCAATACGAGGGCCTTGTTGATGTAATACCGCACCAAAAGCTGCTTGGAGAGTATCTGGGCAACAGACGTCCTCTGAACGCAGGGGAGCGCATCAGGGTTGCCTTTCTGGGGATGCCGAGGAAGACAAAGGGCTGGGAGACCTGGCTTCGCCTCGTATCTGCGGTCGATGAACAAGAGTACGAGTTCTTCGTCTTCAACAGCTCGAACGATATGTATCCAGGGATGAACAAGCGGTTTGTCGAATTTGATGAGAAGCACCCAAATGCCATGACCGACTCTCTCAGGGAGTGCGAGATTGCCATCGTTGTCATGTGGCCATCTTGTCCAGAGACCTATAGCTACACCTGTATGGAATCTTACTCCGCAAACGCTTATACGATTTCGAGTGCATGTGCAGGCAATGTCGCCGACTTTGTCGTTGAGCATGGGTCCGGTTTGGTGCTGAATAACGAGGAGGAGCTAATCGGGCTGTTTAGGGATAAGAGCCGGCTTATCAGGGAGGTCAATCGTTTCAGGAGCGGAAAGCCTGGTCCGCTCGATCTTGTCGATTCAGATGAGATCGTAGACCTGCTTCCATGCTCCTCGGTAGGTCTCAACACGGGAGTTCACATGCACACGAGGCTGATTGAACGTGTGCTGCTGGAGGTACTCAATGCAAGATCATAGGCATGCGAGGCTCGTTATAAATAAAGCGGAGGAGCGGGCTGGTCGAAGAGGTCGTTGGTATCTCCCTAATAAGCAAGGCGTTCTAACCGTTTGCATGGGTGACCTGGCGGATGCGACGATCGTTATAGGTATCTTGGCGCAGGTTTTCTTCCTTGAGTACTATGGTCTGGGGCGATACCTCAACTGGGTAATTACCGGCATGATTTGCGTGAGGGCGCTCTTCTCCGGATGGAAATATAGCGGTAGAGCGCTACTACTTGGGCTGATTACCGTTGCAGGGTGGCTGTCTGGTGCCCTCTTGGGTGGCAATATGGAAACGTTTAGGGCGAATATTTTGCTGCTCCTCTACCCGTTTGTCTATACGCTTTACTTCTTTCTTTTGGTCACTAACAAGAGGGATTTTCTTCTTGGACTCTTTGATGCAGGTTTTCCGGTCTTCAACGCCATACTGCTTCTCAATATGGCGATCATGTTTATCCAGTACTCTACCCATGGGATGATCGCTGCGACAACGAACGACATCAGTTACTTCGAGGACAATATCTCCGGCCTGTTCTCTTATGCGTCCGTCCATGCGGTGGCCCTTTACACTTCATTCGTCGTGCTCTACAACTTCGTCTGGATTAGGAGGCTTCGGGGTCCTCTCTGGCCATCCCTTGCCATCGCTTACAACGTCTGCCTTATCGTCCTGTCCTTCTATCTTGCGACACTCAACGATAATAAGGCGCTCTTCATAATCCTTCCTCTCGTTTTAGTGATGTTCTGGCTTATTTCAGTCATGAGAGGAGAAGCGGATGTTTCGGGTCCCTTCTTTTGGCTTGTCGCCTTGTATTTTATCCTGACAATTGCATACGCCTTGGTGCCTGCGTTCCAGATCCTCGTGGATACGCAAGTGTTTGGTCTGTTCGATATGGTTGGCAGTTCAGCTTCCGTCGGTACTGCTGCCGACGGCAGTAACGAGAGGATTGCTATCATCGGCTTCGCTCTCTTGAGACCGGCTACATGGAGTCTCGGAGAGGGTCTTGGAGCCTCAAGCTTCTACGCGTCCGGGTTCATGTCGTTTAACCACTTTGGTCAAGCGGATATGGGGTCTTTCTTGATTCTCATGGGGGTTTGGGAGACGGCAGCGTATGTAGCGTTTTTCCACTCCGTGGTTAGTGAGTTTATGGAGCAGGAAAAAGGATCTAATGGCCGGATTGTTCGTTTGCTCCTTTTGCTAACAATTCTTATTACCTTTCTGTATACGCAGTGCTTTACAAGGGTGAACTGCTGCTTGTGCCTACTGCTGCTCTGTGGAGCGCTGGCTTGGTCGTGGAATTCCTCGGCTGCAGACTATTTGATTATTGATAGAGACGAAGAACAGGTTTGAACATGAAAATAGGCATTTCCACATTTACGCATGGGGACAACTATGGGCAGAGGCTCCAGAACCTTGCTGTCCAAGAAACTCTCAAACTCTCGGGTGCAGATGTCCTTACGTTCAGACAGAAGGACTCGAGATCTGCCAAATACAAGCTCAAGTCTTTGGCTTCGCTCATTCCAAAGGGGCTTGCCGTTGCCCACATCCAGAGGCATCGTTCGTTTGAGGATTTCAATTCCCGTAACATTTCCTTTAGCCGGGAGGTTATATCTGATTCCAACCCTCCACGTGACATTAAATCCTATGACTTTTTCGTTGCTGGGAGCGACCAAGTTTGGTCTCCGTATTCCCCTGACGCTAACTCCACTATGTTTCTCACGTTTTCGCCAAGAGAAAAGCGCATTGCTTTTTCGCCAAGCTTGGCAGCTCCGACGATTCCCGAGGAGAAGCGTGAGCTGTTCCACGGCTATTTCGAGGGGTTTGATAGGCTGTCCGTTCGTGAGCAGAAGAGCGCCGAGCTTATAAACAGTCTGTACGGCTTAAAGGCCGAGGTGTTGATTGACCCAACACTGATGTTTGACGGCTCCTGGTGGGAAAGGTATGAAAAAGAGCCGCACTGCGGGCTTCCAAATGATTATGTATTGACGTACTTCCTCGGGAGTGCAGCTTACGAAGAGAGGGTTGCCGAAATCTGTGATTCACTTAGCTGCAAGAGGGTCGATTTACTAGGGGATGCGCGCTACTACGCCCTCGGGCCTTCAGAGTTCCTCTATGCCGTCCGTCACGCAAAGCTTGTAGCGACAGATTCATATCACGGATCAATTTTCTCGATCTTGTTCGGGAAGCCGCTGATTTATTGCCCTCGTGAGTCCACTGGTCCAGACATGAGCAGCCGATTCGACACGCTAGCCAGCGAGCTGGGTGTTTCTTTCGTTGAGCGGTCAATTCTTTCCGTATGTAATTCGGAACTGCTCGAGAGTGACTATTCAAAGGCGTATGACAGGTTGGCAGCTCAGAGGAAGATCGTTGTTGAATTCCTCGATAGATGTGGATTGAGCATTCCCTCGGAGGCCGCCCGTGGCTAGCCAGCGTAAGGCGGGCGCCCTCCTCGGCTACGCCAACATCCTCGCAAAGAACCTCGTCAACCTCGTCTACACGCCGATGCTACTGTCCTACGTGGGGCAGGCGGACTACGGCGTCTTCCAGAGCTCGAACTCCTTTGTCTTCTCGCTGACGCTCCTGTCCTTCGGCTTCTCCGAGGCCTACGTGCGCTTCTACACGCAGACGGTGGCGCACGGCGGCGAGCGCGACATCCGGCACCTGAACGGCATGTACCTCACGCTTTACGTCGCCGTCACAGCCGCGGCGGTCGCCCTCGGCATGGGCTTCTCCGCAAACGCCGGCGCGGTGTTCTCGGCCGGGTTCACCGAGGCGCAGGTCTCGCTCGCCCGGGAGCTGCTCGCCATCATGACGCTCAACGTCGCCTCGACGTTGTTCACCGTCGTGTTCAATTCCTACATCACGGCGCACGAGCGCTTCGTCTACCAGCAGACCAGGCAGCTCGTCACCACGCTTGCGACGCCGCTGTGCGCCTGGGCCCTGCTGGCCGCCGGTATGGGGCCCGTGGGCGTTGCCCTAGCACAGCTCGCGGTGAACCTCGTCCTGCTCGCCCTCAACGCGCGCTACGCCATCGTCGTGCTGGGCATGCGCTTCGAGCTCAGGGGTGCCGACTGGGGCGTCATGCGCGGCATCGCCGCCTTCAGTGCCTGGATCTTCGGTAACCAGGTCTGCGAGATGGTCAATCAGAGCGTGCCCAACATCATGCTGGGGGCCATCTCGGGCGCGACTGCGGTATCTCTGTTCGCGGTGGCCGTGAACATCCGCCAGGTCTTCTACTCGCTCTCCACCACGATGTCGAACGTCTTCATTCCGAAGGTCAACCGCATCGTCGCCACCTCGGACGACAACGCCGAGCTCACTCGCCTTATGACGCGCGTGGGCCGCTACCAGATGGTACTGTTTTGCTGGGTGTACGGAGGTTTCGCTATTCTCGGGAAGTTTTTCGTGACGAGGTGGGCGGGCCCGGGCTTCGCCGAGGCCTACTGGCTCGTGCTCGCCATGACGCTACCCGTCATGGTGCCCCTCTGTCAGAACGTCGGCATCGAGATCCAGAGGGCCAAGAACATGCACCACGCCAGGAGTCTCGTCTACCTTGCGATGGCGGTCGGGAACGTTGCCTTCACCGCCGCGGCCGCCCCGGCGCTGGGGCCGTGGGCCCCCGCGATCGCCTATGTCGTCAGCATCGTGCTCGGCAACGGACTGTGGATGAACTGGTACTACCAGAAGCGGGTCGGTCTCGACATGCTCTTTTTCTGGAAGCGGAACCTGCCGGTGCTGCTCGCCTGGGCTGCCGTCACCGTCGCCTGCCTCGCTGGCACGGCGGTCCTGCCCGTCAACGGATGGCCCGCGTTCCTCGAGTGGGGCGCCGTTTACAGCGCGCTTTTCGCCATAGCCCTTTGGCTCGCCGTCCTAACGAAGGACGAACGTATCGCGGTCGTCTCTCGTCTCCCGTTCCTTAGATAGGGTCCATCATGAATGATTCCGAGAAATCCCCGAGGGTCGTCTCGCTTGGCGACCGTTGCTGCGGCTGCGGCGCGTGCGCTGCCCGCTGCCCCAAGTCATGCATCTCCATGGAACCCGATGATTGTGGCTTCCTACACCCCACCGTCGACGCCTCCGGGTGCGTAGGCTGCGGGGCGTGCGACGCCGTATGCCCGGCGCTCAACGCCCCTGGGGAGGACGGGTGCGAGTTCGCCCTCTGGGCGAAGGCTCATGACGTCGGCTTGCTCGATAGATCGTCGTCGGGCGGCGTGTTCGGTCTACTCGCCGGTGACGCTCTCTCGCGCGGCGGTGTTGTGGCGGGCGCCGCGTGGACGGACGGTTGCCGCGAGCTTCGTCACGTGCTCGTG
Source organism: Collinsella sp. AM36-4AA (assembly GCF_003467795.1). Lineage (NCBI taxonomy): Bacteria > Bacillati > Actinomycetota > Coriobacteriia > Coriobacteriales > Coriobacteriaceae > Collinsella > Collinsella sp. AM36-4AA. Next base: position 5,013 of record NZ_QSHS01000007.1, on the reverse strand, counting down.
GAGGACAGGCCGGCGCTCGGCGCCGTTATGCGCTCGAAATACGTTCAGAGCGCGGTTGGCCGCGGCGTCTTCGAGGGCGTCCGCGCTGCCCTGCGTGAAGGCAGGCCGGCGCTCTTTGCCGGTACTGCATGCCAGGTGGCTGGCATGCGCTCATACCTGGGGAAACTCGCCGACTCTGACCTCTTCCTCGGCGTCGACGTCATCTGCCACGGTGTTCCGTCTCCAGAGCTCTGGTCGCGCTGGGTCGACTACCGTGGTGAGGCCTTCGGGACGGACGTCTGCGACGTCAATATGCGGAGTAAGACAACCGGATGGTTGTCTTACTCCGCTATGTACAAGCACATAGCGGAGAAAGACAACACCGGGGACACCGAGTCCCAGATATTCGGCAAAGACTGGTACATGAAAGCGTTTCTGGCCAATGCGAGCCTTCGTTCGTCCTGTCTGGCATGTCCAGCAAAGCGCTCCAGCGGCGCCGATATCACGCTCGGTGATTTCTGGGGGTTCCAGAATACCCATCCCGAGGTCGACAACTCCAAGGGCGTATCTGCCGTCCTATGCAATACCGAGAAGGGCGTGCGGGCATTCGAGGCTATTTCTGGGCTTACTGCAAACGGTCCGGCGACGCTTGATGGGGTAATCGCGGGCAACCCTAGCCTCGTCCATTCTGTCACGCCTTATCCAAAGCGCGACGAGTTCTTGAACGACGTGTCTGCCGGGCTTTCCATCCCAGATCTCATGGACAAGTGGGATTTCCGTCCCACTCTCTGGCAGCGTGTCCGCGGCAAGCTTGGTGGTATTAAACGACGACTAAAGAGACTCGTTGGAAGGAGAGCCTAGATGGCCAAGGATCGCTACCTTCAAGCTCTTCGTGGGCTTGCGATTTCCGCAGTGGTGCTTATCCACTGTCTTCCTCAATGTGCCGCGTCGGTCGCCATTCGCCCATTCCTCAACTTTTCTGTTGCGTTGTTCTTGTTTTTATCCGGTGTTCTTACCGACGAGCGCAAATTTAATGCGGGAGGGGTCTTCGACGCCGCATTAGCAAGGTTGCCGGACCTTATGCGTTCTGGAGCGTTATCTATCTTGCGGCGTTTCCCGCCCTTCATGGGCGTCTGGGTTTCTGGCGTTCGCCGTGGGCTCCGTATCGGCTCAGATGTACTATCTATTGGTCCATTCACAGCTTGTGCTGCTTACTCCGGTACTGTTCAGGCTCCTTTCACGGTATAGGTTCTTTGTCTATTGTGTGACACCGGCTTGCTTGCTTCTAAGGGAGCTCGCTGCCGTTGCCGGTATCGCATTGCCTCTAATACAGGTTTTCTGCCCCATGTGGCTCATCTTTTATGTTTTCGGTCTCGACTGGAGGCGTTGGGCTGCGCTCATTGAAGGACGAACCACTCAGCTTGTTGCAGTGCTCTTTATATTTTTAATAATTCAGGAGGTCGCAGGCTTCTGGTGGTATTTGACTGGCGATTTCAATATGGCCACAACTCAGCTTAAGCTCGGTTCTGCCGCGACCTCTTTAGCTGTGATCGCGCTTCTTATGGCGGTTCCGGGATCATTCAAGTCGCGATTATCTTCTACTTTGCTTGTTGACCTTGGGAACGCCTCTTTTGGAATCTACCTCTGCCATATACTTGTTCTCAAGGCCGTTTGGAAACTGCTTGGATTATTCGTCATTCCACTTGGTGTTTCGACATTTGCTGTTTGGGCGCTAACTCTTGCCGGATCTTATTCGCTTGTATCACTTTGCGGTCGTTATTTGCCCGAACGAATTCACATCATTGTGGGATTATAAATTGATTTTCGATACTGGCGCTTTTCATAGCGTTAAAGCAAAGTGAGTCCATTACCAACATTTGGCACGCGATCATCGGTGAAGATACCGGACTTCCTGTTTTCGAACGAGAAGATGACTTTTTACTCAAAATGGCTGATTGGATTAACCAACCTGAAATAACCGGAATCAATCTCCCTTGGTCGAGCATTGAAAAATGGAAGGGGCAATTCAGGTAGCCATATTCCGCAGTCATTACCTTGCCTATTTCGTTAAGAATGAGGGGGTTTAGCAAAATAGGATACCCAAGTCTTATTTATCACTCGATCTAAAGCGCATTTCGATTGTAGAGGACAGATTAAATGAAAGGCATCATCCTCGCGGGCGGGTCCGGCACGCGACTGTACCCGCTCACTCTCGTGACCTCCAAGCAGCTGCTGCCGGTCTACGACAAGCCCATGATCTACTACCCGCTGTCCACGCTCATGCTGGCGGGCATCAAGGACATCCTGGTCATCTCCACGCCGACCGACCTGCCCAACTTCCAGCGCCTGCTGGGCGACGGCTCGCGCTTCGGCGTGAACCTCTCCTACGCCGAGCAGCCCTCGCCGGACGGCCTGGCGCAGGCCTTCACCATCGGCGAGGACTTCATCGGCGGAGAGCCGTGCGCGCTGGTGCTCGGCGACAACATCTTCTACGGCAACGGCCTGTCGCGCCACCTGACGCGCGCCGTCCAGAACGCCGAGTCGGGCCGCGCCACGGTCTTCGGCTACCACGTGGACGACCCCGAGCGCTTCGGCGTCGTGGAGTTCGACGGCGAGGGGAGGGCCGTGTCCATCGAGGAGAAGCCCGCCGAGCCCAAGAGCTCCTACGCCGTCACCGGCCTGTACTTCTACCCGGGCGACGTGGCCGCCAAGGCGCATGAGGTCGAGCCGTCGGCCCGCGGCGAGCTGGAGATCACCACGCTCAACCAGATGTACCTGGAGGAGGGGACGCTGTCCGTGGTGACCCTCGGCCGCGGCTACGCGTGGCTGGACACCGGCACCATGGAGAGCCTCCACGAGGCGGCGGAGTTCGTCCGCGCCGTGGAGCACTCCCAGGACCTGCCGGTGTCCGTCCCCGAGGAGATCGCCTGGGAGAACGGCTGGATCACGACCGCCGAGCTGGAGGAGGCGGCCAAGGCCTACGGCAAGTCGGTCTACGGGCAGCACCTCAAGAAGGTCGCCGCCGGCGAGATCGTCAACAGCCCGCGCGAGTACTAGCGCAAGCTTGTTTTCTTTAGGGGTCACCGTTTATCTGGTGGCCCCTTTCGTTATGATTACGTTGACCATAAAGACAATATGATTGGGAGTGGATGTGTTAAGCGTCTACTTTGGCGATATGCCAGAAGCGATTTACAACACAGCGACATATTTCAAAAACTCTTACCGGTCTTCTTGGATTACGGATCCCTATGCAGTCTCGATAATTAAAGATGTCGATCGATCGGTTGTTGTCTCCGAAAACGTCATCGAAAGCCCTGTGCTTGGATCCATCTCCCCACTCCAGCTTTCTGGTGGCGTGAAAACGCTGCTGCTTATGAGATTTGATCGTAAGCATATTTTTAACGCTTCTACCTGTGGTGACAACTGTGCCAAGTGGATTCTCGACATGGCGAAAGGCCGCAAGCTCGTTGTGAATCTCTATCATGTGATGGACTTTGGTCGCGAGGATTTTAAAATTAAAGTCGTGAATAGCGGCCGAATCGTTCACAGCATGGCCGATTTGATTCACGAGTCGATCCCGTATCTGTAGGTACTGCTTATGAACGGTTCGCATCTCGTTAAGATTTCCCGCCGCAGGGGAACCAAGTACACATTTACCATCAAGCGGAACATCACTATTGTGCGTGGCGATAGCGGCACGGGTAAGACGACACTGTTTGACATGGTCGCAGACTACATGCGAACGGGCGAGCAGTCGGGTGTTTCCTTGCAATGCGATTGTCCCTGTGTCGCCCTGACCGATTATGATTGGCGAAACCAGCTTTCGTCCGTTCATGACTCGATTGTATTTGTCGATGAGGGCTTAAAAGAGATCAATTCTGATGAGTTTGCCCATCATGTGCTGTTTTCCTCGAATTATTTCGTGCTGATCTCAAGGGCTGATTTCCCCAATCTTCCGTATAGCGTGGATGAGATTTACAAGATTAAGACGAGCGGAAAATACCATTCTTTCGTCCCTGTTTATCAAGATCGCGGGAATCATCGTTATGCTATTTCCCGGTCGGCGCCAAAACGGGACTTTTCTATCCTTCTATGCGAGGACAGTAAGTCTGGTTTCCAGTTCTTTGAACGGCATTTCGCTGACAGTGAGCTTACCTGCACTTCGGCCATGACGAACAGCGCGATTTTGCGCTGGTTGGATCAGCATCTCGACGATCGCGTGTTTGTTGTCGCGGACGGGGCGGCATTTGGGTGCTATGCGGACCGCGTCCTTAAGCTGCAAGACATTCACCGCGATACTGTTACGGTTTGTCTTCCCGAATCATTCGAGTGGCTTCTACTGAGCTCCGGCGTAATTTCAGGGCTAGATGTTAAGACGGTTTTGGAAACCCCAGAAGCCTTTGTAAACAGTGAGAAGTATAAAAGCTGGGAGGATTTCTTCTATAAGTACTTACGTGAAATAACTGGGGATTCGGTTTTTCACTACGACAAAGACTGCATTTCGGAGGCGTTTTGTACAGGAGGTAATTCTGCGAAGGTAATGGCTCTTATCGCATGCCGAAATGTCCGATAGTTTTGTTGAATAGCGTCGCGGCGTCACTTCCTGCGGCATACTAAAGAAGCTGTACATGCTTCAGATTGGATTTTCATGTCTGAGATTTTCGAACCCAAGAACATCATCGTCACTGGCGGCTGCGGCTTCATCGGCAGCAACTTCGTGCACTACGTGGTCAACAACCACCCCGAGGTGCACGTCACCGTCCTGGACAAGCTGACCTACGCCGGCAACCCCGAGAACATCGCGGGCCTGCCCTCCGACCGCGTGGAGCTCGTGGTGGGCGACATCTGCGACGCCGAGCTGCTCGACCGCATCGTCCCGGGCCATGACGCCATCGTCCACTACGCCGCGGAGAGCCACAACGACAACTCCATCGCCGACCCGGAGCCCTTCCTGCGCACCAACGTCGAGGGCACCTTCCGCCTGCTTGAGGCCGTGAGGAAATATGGCATCCGCTACCACCACGTCTCCACCGA
>NZ_QSHS01000068.1:0-506 GCF_003467795.1 Collinsella sp. AM36-4AA | reverse complement strand
GGCCTCGCGGCCTCCCCCTTTTTTGCGTTATATAAACCGACATTTGCCCTATCTGTTTTAGGTGTGTTCGGATTGGCTTTAGTCGAGGGCATCGTAGTCGTTCGCGGTGAGGCAGAGCCGATCTTTTTACTCATGTCGCTTTCTGGTGGCGCTCAGTCGGCTCCAGAGTTCTGTCGCCACGTATATCCGGACGGATCTTTTGCTCCTTATTTCCAGTACATTAATTAAGGGGCATTGTTTTAATCAAATACACTCCGCCAGTGGGGACTCTATCTAATTAGTGATAGAGCCCCCACTGGCGTTTATATAGGTTTGTTAACGTTGTCCTTCAATTTATTACGGGCTAACTAGCGGAGATCGATGAGGGTATAAAGATACTATGTCTACAGTGGACAGCAAGATTCCCGAGGTCATACGGTCTGTCCAAGTTTTATGACCATACGCGTGACTCTGAGCATCTCGGAGCCCAGTTAGTTGATTTGTGAACAAAATATGGAGTGCGCGAT
>NZ_QSHS01000067.1:0-598 GCF_003467795.1 Collinsella sp. AM36-4AA | reverse complement strand
TCGGGGGCCGAGGGGCCGCAGGCCGAGGCCGCCGGGGAGGCCGCGGCCACCTCGACCGCGCCGCCGCCGGCGCTCGTCGAGGCCGAGAACAGGCAGGTCAGGTTCCTGGCCGCCCGGATATCGGAGGCCCTCGACGAGGCCGGGGCCCTCGAGGCCGAGACGGCGGCGCTGCTCGAGGGCGACGAGACCTACGCGTGCCTGCTCACCGTGCCCGGCATCGGCCCGAGGACCGCGGCGCAGCTCGCGGTGTCGGTCGACATCGCGAGGTTCCCGGACCACGACCACCTGGCCTCGTACTGCGGCATAGCCCCGAGGGTGAGGAGCTCCGGCACGTCGGTGAGGTCGGTCAGGGCGTCCAGGCGCGGCGACGCGAGGCTCAAGTCCCTGCTGATCTTCTCGTGCAACAGCCTGGTGAGGTCGTCGGGGCGCTACGGCGAGTACTACCGGGCCTGCAGGGCGCGGGGCATGGGGCACGGGCGGGCGCTCAAGGCCGTCGCGAGGAAGCGGCTCAGGGCGATATACGCCGTGATGCGCGACCGGGTGCCCTACCGGGAGTAGCGTCGAAGGTTGACAAAACTATAGGAACACCCAATGACTA
>NZ_QSHS01000066.1:0-609 GCF_003467795.1 Collinsella sp. AM36-4AA | reverse complement strand
AGGCCGACAATGGTGAGTGTCTAATTCAGCCGCGGCGGCCACGCCGCATTCATGGAAGGGGCTCCCATGCTCGATACTACCACCTTCGTCGGCCTCGACGTCCACGCCCGCTCGATAAAGGCCGTCTCCCTCGACGTCATGACCGGGGAGGTGCGCGCCGCGACCTTCGGCTACGACGCCGGCGCCGTCGCGGAGTGGGTCCGCTCCGTGGACCCCGGGGCCAGGTGCGTGTACGAGTCCGGGGTCACGGGCTTCGACCTGCAGAAGAGGCTCTCCGGCCTGGGGGTCGACTGCGTGGTCGGCGCCGTCTCGAAGATGATCAAGCCCAGCGCGGACAGGCGCAGGAAGAACGACCGCAACGACGCCGAGTTCCTCGCCCGCATGCTGTCGGTCGGCAACGTGGTCGAGGTGTGGGTCCCCGACGACGAGTGCGAGGCCGCCCGCGACCTGACCAGGGCGCTCGAGGACGCGAGGGACGACACTCTCGCGCTCGAAGCAGCGGCTCTCCAAGTTCCTGCTAAGGCACGGGCTCGTCTTCGACGAGAGGACGCCCACCGGCCGCAGGAAGGGCAACTGGACCCGGGCGCACTGGTCCTGGATCGAGTCGAT
>NZ_QSHS01000065.1:0-677 GCF_003467795.1 Collinsella sp. AM36-4AA | reverse complement strand
CGGGCGGCGGAGGAGAAGTCGAGGCTCGAGGGGCCCGTCGGGGCCGAGGCCCGCAAGCCCAGGTGGCGGAAGAGGGTCGACTCCCTGCGCTGCCTCAAGGGCGTCGACACCGCTTCCGCCGCCGACCTCGTGTTCGAGGCCGGCGAGTTCTCCAGGTTCAGGAACGCCCGCTCGTTCGCCGCGTGGGTCGGCCTGACGCCCTCCGAGCACTCCAGCGGGGAGAGCGACCGCAGGGGCGCGATCACCAAGGCCGGCAACAAGCACCTGAGGAAGACGCTGGTCGAAGCCGCGTGGCACTACCTGACGTGCTCGGGGCGGCCGAAGGACCTCGCCAAGGGCCAGGCCCCGGACCGGGGCGCCCGGAGGCATGCCGCCAAGGGCGTGCGGAGGCTGGTCGAGAGGCGGGAGGCGCTGCTCGCGCGCGGGGTGCACGGCAACAAGGCGAACGTGGCCACGGCGCGCGAGCTCGCCTGCTGGGTGTGGGCGGTCGGCCTCATGGCCGAGGAGGCGTAGGGGGCGGTCCCCCGCACATAAGCCAGTCACCCCGGAAGCGGTTCGATCCGAAGCCGTTGAGGCGAACCTCAGGTCCCTTTTCTGCGAGCGCCCAGGGCGCCACACGCGTGCACAGACTGTCGGTTCGACGTAGAAGCCTCAGCCGTAGCAACGGATTGCCCAGC
>NZ_QSHS01000064.1:0-1039 GCF_003467795.1 Collinsella sp. AM36-4AA | reverse complement strand
GCCATGGGCTTCGCCATGCTCGGCCGCCTGGTGCTCACCAAGCAGCTCGTGCCCTTCTACTTCCTGGGCTTCCTGCTGTGCTCCTACGCCAACGTGCCCGTCCTGGGCGTCGCCCTGATCGCCATCATCATCGGCATCGACAAGTTCGACCTGCTCGGCCTGGGCGGAGCCCAGCCCCAGCTCTCCGCGGAAGGGGATGAGGACGATGACTTCTAGTCCCGAGAACAAGATCACGCGCTCCGACCTCGTCAAGAGCGCCGTCAACGTCGGCGCCCTGGGCATGGAGTTCTCCTGGACCTACTACAAGCAGATGAACATCGCCTTCTGCCTGATGGTCGCCAACATGCTCAAGAAGATCTACGCCGGCCGCCCCGACGACTACGCCGAGGCCCTGCACCGCCACTGCGCGTTCTTCAACATCACCGTCCAGTTCGCCCCGTTCGTCGGCGGCATCGCGATGGCCATGGAGGAGAAGGTCGCCCGCGGCGAGATCGAGCCCGAGAGCGTCAACGACGTCAAGGCCGCCCTCATGGGCCCGCTGTCCGGCATCGGCGACTCCATCTTCCTGTCGACGCTGCGCGTGGTCGCCGCCGCGGTGGGCATCAGCCTGTGCCAGGCCGGCAACCCCTTCGGCCCCATCGCCTTCCTGCTCATCTACAACGTCCCCGGCTTCGCGCTGCGCGTCTGGGGCGCCGTCAAGGGCTACGAGCTGGGCGTGGGCTTCCTGGACGAGGCCCAGAGGACCGGCCTCATGCAGAAGATCATGACCTGCGTGGGCATCGTGGGCGTCATGGTCGTGGGCGCCATGTGCAAGGACATGTTCTGGGCCAGCATCCCGGTGGCCATCGGCTCGGGCGAGGACGCCCAGACCCTCCAGGACATCCTGGACGGCATCATGCCCGGCATGCTCGGCATGCTCGCCTTCTGGCTGTACTACTGGCTGCTGTCCAAGAAGATCAACCCCATGGTGCTGATCGTGGCCACCATGGTCGTGGGCATCGTCGGCGCGTTCTTCGGCGTGCTGGCGTAAGGGCCCGGC
>NZ_QSHS01000063.1:0-1257 GCF_003467795.1 Collinsella sp. AM36-4AA | reverse complement strand
GCTGTTGCGTTGAGATTGAAAATCAACCGAAAAGAGTTTTTCGAGACCATTTCGAGCATTTCCCACCGGTTTCATAGGAGTAAACTTGCCCCACTGCAAATGCTCGAAAGGACCGGCATGAAAGAACTCTCCAACCGCACGGCAACGTTTACCGATTCCGTCATCCGTCGCATGACGCGCATCTCCAACAAGTATGGCGCCGTCAACCTGTCACAGGGCTTCCCCGACTTTGATCCCCCGGCGCAGCTGCTCGATAGCCTCAGCACCATCGCCACCGATCCCAAGCCGCTCTACCACCAGTACTCCATCACCTGGGGCTCTCAGGCCATGCGCGAGGCGCTTGCCGCCAAGCAGGAGCACTTTATGGGCATGCCGATCAACCCCAACGAGAATATTGTAGTCACCTGCGGCTCCACCGAGGCCATGATGGCCGCCATGATGACGGTCACGAACCCCGGCGACAAGGTCGTCATTTTCTCGCCGTTCTACGAGAACTACGGCGCTGACACCATTCTCTCGGGCGCCGAGCCCATCTATGTGCCGCTCAACCCGCCCACCTTTGACTTCGACCGTGAGGTCCTCGAGGCGGCCTTCCGCGACAACGATCCCAAGGCGATCGTCCTATGCAACCCGTCCAACCCCTGTGGCAAGGTCTTTACGCGCGAGGAGCTCACTTTTATTGCCGACCTGTGCAAGAAGTACGACGCCTACTGCATCACCGACGAGGTGTACGAGCACATCGTCTACGCTCCCCACGAGCACGTGTACATGGCCACGCTGCCCGGCATGTTTGAGCGCACCATCAGCTGCAGCTCGCTGTCCAAGACCTACTCCATCACCGGCTGGCGCCTAGGCTACACCATCGCTCCCGCCGAAATCACCGAGCGCATCAAAAAGGTCCACGACTTCCTCACCGTAGGCGCCGCCGCTCCCCTGCAAGAGGCCGTCGTCACCGCCCTCAACTTCGACGACAGTTATTACCAGGAGGTCCTCGACCTCTACACCGCCAAGCGCGACCTATTCTGTCAGGGACTCGACAGCATCGGCCTCACGCACAACGTGCCGCAGGGCGCCTACTACGTGATGATGGACATCTCTGAGTTTTGCTATGACAGCGACCTCGACTTCTGCGAGGACCTGGCCTCAAAGGTGGGCGTGGGCGCCGTGCCCGGCTCGAGCTTCTTCCGCGAGCCCGTCAACCATCTGATTCGTTTCCACTTTGCCAAGCGAGGTTGATTTTCAATCTCAACGCAACAG
>NZ_QSHS01000062.1:0-1267 GCF_003467795.1 Collinsella sp. AM36-4AA | reverse complement strand
GGCCCGAAAGAAAGGTAGGAGGCCATGACGAAAGGTCTGCACGTGCCTTCCGAGATCGGCAAGCTCAGGAAGGTCTGCCTGCACCGTCCCGGCGACGAGCTCCTCAACCTGCCGCCCGACGAGCTCGAGCGACTCCTGTTCGACGACGTCCCGTTCCTGGAGGTCGCGCAGCAGGAGCACGACACCTTCGCCCAGATCCTTAAGGACCAGGGCGTGGAGGTGCTCTACCTCGAGAACCTCGTCGCAGAGGTGTTCGACCAGGTCCCCGGCGCCCGCGCCGAGTTCACCGACCAGTACATCGCCGAGGCAGGCATCCGCGGCCAGCAGATGCCGCAGATCGTCCGCGAGAAGCTGGACTCCATCGAGGACAACCTCGAGTTCGTCAAGAAGACCATGGCCGGCATGACCAAGGCCGAGATCGACATGCCCCTCACGGCGTCCACGACCCTCGACTCCCTGGTCAACTCCGAGTCCGAGTCCGACCTGATCATCGACCCGATGCCCAACCTCTACTTCACCCGCGACCCGTTCGCGGTCGTCGGCGAGGGCGTCAACCTCAACCGCATGTACTCGGTCACCCGCAACCGCGAGACCCTGTACGGCAAGTACGTCTTCAAGTACCACCCCGACTACAAGGACGTCTCCCTGTACTTCCGCCGCGACTGCCAGTTCCACACCGAGGGCGGCGACGTGCTGAACATCAACGAGAAGACCCTCGCCGTCGGCATCTCCCAGCGCACCCAGGCCGCCGCTATCGACGTCATGGCCCAGAACATCTTCTGGAACTCCGACTCCAAGGTCGAGCGCATCCTGGCCTTCGACATCCCGGTCTCGCGCGCCTTCATGCACCTCGACACGGTCTTCACCCAGATCGACGTCGATAAGTTCACGATCCACCCCGCCATCATGGGCACCCTGCGCGTCTACGAGCTGACCGCCGGCAAGAACCCGGGCGACGTGAACATCCGCCTGATCGAGGACACCCTCGAGCACGTCCTGGAGGACGCCACCGGCGTCGACCAGGTCAAGCTGATCCCCTGCGGCGGCGGCGACCCGATCGCGGCCTCCCGCGAGCAGTGGAACGACGGCTCCAACACCCTGTGCGTCGAGCCCGGCAAGATCTGCGTCTACGCCCGCAACACCGTCACCAACGACGTGCTGTACAAGGAGGGCCTGGACCTTCTCGTCGTGCCCTCCGCCGAGCTCTCCCGCGGCCGTGGCGGCCCGCGCTGCATGAGCATGCCCTTCTGGCGCGAGGACCTCTAAG
>NZ_QSHS01000061.1:1023-1509 GCF_003467795.1 Collinsella sp. AM36-4AA | reverse complement strand
TGAACTGCGCCCCAATTCTTGGACGGGCTAATAAGCGGCCTACGCCGCACATAGGGACTGATTCCGGAATTCCTCCGGGGTCAGTCCCTTCAGTTTAACCTGCCTCCTTCTCGTGTTCCAATGGATGATGTATTCGTCCAGGTCTCTCTTGAAGTCTTCGAAGCAAGGCCATTTTCTTCCGCGAAAGAACTCGTCCTTCATATGGCCGAACACCTGCTCCGTCGCGCCGTTGTCGATGCAGTTGCCCTTCCGGGACATGCTCTGCACCACGCCGGCCTCCTCCAACCGCTTGCACCACCCGGCCTGCTGGTACTGCCAGCCCATGTCCGAGTGCAGGACCGGCCTGGAGCCCTCGGGCATCTTGGACACGAGCTGGTCGAGCAGCTCGTGCTGCTGGGCCATGTTGGGATGCAGCGACGTGGACCAGGCGACGATCTCCTTGCTGCCGAAATCGTAGACCGGCGCGAAGTAGGCCTTGCCCCAGGG
>NZ_QSHS01000061.1:0-1013 GCF_003467795.1 Collinsella sp. AM36-4AA | reverse complement strand
CTCCTTGCTGCCGAAATCGTAGACCGGCGCGAAGTAGGCCTTGCCCCAGGGCTGCTTGAACTCGGTGACGTCGGTGCCCATCTTCTCCCACGGCCCGTCGGCGGCGAAGTCCCTGCCGATGACGTTCTCGAAGGTCTTTCCGACCTTGCCCCTGTACGAGTTGTACCTGTGGTAGTCGGTCTCGCGGCGGATCCCGCAGCTGATGCCCATCTCGCGCATCATCTTCAGCGTCGTCTTGTCGGCTATGCGCACGCCCCGCTCGGCGCGCAGGCACATGGCGATCTGCCTGTGGCCGCACCCGTTGGCGGTGCGCGAGAATATCTCGGCGGCGGCCTCCCAGAGCTCGGGCCTGGTGGGAGCCTTCGGGTGCGACAGCGCGTAGTAGTAGCTCGACCTCGCCAGGCCGGCGCACTCGAGCAGGTCGGCGAGGGGGTATTGCCCTGAAAGCCCGCTCACGACCGCGGCCTTCTCGCCGTTCGAGAGCGTTTCTCCGCCTTCAGGGCGATCGATTTTTTTAGGTAGGCGTTCTCCGCCTCGAGCTTCTTGATCCTGCGCTCGAGCTCTTGCTCGCGCGTCGTCTCCCCGGACGGGGAGCCGGACCCCCTCGGCCTCCCCCTGGGCTTTGGCCTGAGCGCCTCCGGGCCCTCCTCCCTGTAGGCCTTCAGCCATTTCTTGAAAGGGCTTGGCGAGGCTATCCCGAACTTCTCCATGGCCTCGGGCTTCGTCATGCCCTCGTCGACGACCGCCCTGACGGCGGCCAGCTTCGTCTCGAACGAATAGGCGGTGTGTTTCTTTCCCATCATGGCCAGAACCTCGATACCAGCAGACCTGTAGGTGCACAGCCATTCTCTCACGGTTTCCTCCGGCATCCCGAGAAGGGCCGCGATTGCCGCGCGGCCGTGCCCCTCGTCGTGCAGCTCTGCCGCTCGCAGTCTCATCCCGACGTCGTACAAAGCGTTTCCAGCCATAAAAAAGCCTCCCATTCTTGTGTCCAAGAAATGGGAGGCAGTTCA
>NZ_QSHS01000060.1:1032-1514 GCF_003467795.1 Collinsella sp. AM36-4AA | reverse complement strand
TGAACTGCACCCCAAAACTTGGACGGCTTAAATAAGAACTACGCCGCAAGGGGCTGGTTCCGGAACTCCTCCGGGGTCAGCCCCTTCAGTTTAACCTGCCTTCGCCTCGTGTTCCAATGGACCACGAAGTCGTCGAGGTCCGCCTTGAAGGACTCGAAGTCCGGCCACGTCCTTCCACGGAAGAACTCGTCCTTGATGTGGCCGAAGACCTGCTCGGTGGCGCCGTTGTCGATGCAGTTGCCCTTTCTGGACATGCTCTGGACGATCCCGGCGTCCCTCAGCCTCCCGCACCATGCGGCGTGCTGGTACTGCCAGCCCATGTCGCTGTGAAGCACCGGCGTCGCGCCCTCGGGCATCTTCGCCAGCAGCCGGTCGAGCAGCTCGGCCTGCTGCGCCATGTCCGGGCTGGTCGACGTCGACCACGCGACTATCTCCTTGCTGCCGAAGTCGTACACCGGCGCGAAGTAGGCCTTGCCCCAGGG
>NZ_QSHS01000060.1:0-1022 GCF_003467795.1 Collinsella sp. AM36-4AA | reverse complement strand
CTCCTTGCTGCCGAAGTCGTACACCGGCGCGAAGTAGGCCTTGCCCCAGGGCTGCTTGAACTCGGTGACGTCGGTGCCCATCTTCTGCCACGGCCCGTCGGCGGCGAAGTCGCGCCCGATGACGTTCTCGAACGTCTCGCCCACGACGCCCCTGTACGAGTTGTACCTATGGTAGTCGGTCTCGCGGCGGATGCCGCAGCGGACCCCCATCTCCCGCATCATCTTGAGCACGGTCTTGTAGGCTATGCGCGCGCCCAGCTCGGCGCGCAGGCACATGGCGACCTGGCGGTGGCCGCACCCGTTGGCCGTGCGCGAGAAGATCTCCGCCACCGCGTCCCGCAGCTCCGGGCGCGTCGGCCTGGCCGGGTGCGACAGCGCGTAGTAGTAGCTGGACCGGGCCATGCCGGCGCACTCCAGCAGGCGCCCCAGCTCGTATCCCTCCGCGCGCAGGGCGCTCACGGCCTCGACCTTCGCCCTGGTCAGAGCCCGTCCCTCTCGACCAGGGCACGCAATTTTTTTAGGTAGGCCACCTCGGTCTCGAGCCTTCGGCAGCGCTCCTCGAGCTCCTGCTCCCGGGTGCGCTCGCGCGCCCTGGGGCCGGACCCCTTCGGCCTGCCCCTGGGCTTGGGCCTGAGCGCCTCGGCGCCGCCCTCGCGGTAGAGCGCGCACCATCTCTTGAGTGGTGCCAAGGACATGACCCCGAACGCCTTCATGGCGTCCCGCTTGGCCATGCCGCCGTCGACCACGGCCGAGGCGGCGGCGACCTTCTGCTCGTATGTGTACCTGGTCTGCTTGCCGTCCATGGATAGCAGCACCTCGCTTCCGAACGACCGGTATACGTAGAGCCATTGTCTCACGGTGTTGCGCGGGACCGACAGCGCCTTCGCCGCCGACTCGAAGCCGTGCCCTCGCTCGAAGAGCCCGATCGCCGCCTTCCTGGCCTCGATGTCGTGTTTCACTCTCAAGTCGACACGCATAAAAAGCCTCCCATTTCTCGTGTCCAAGAAATGGGAGGCAGTTCA
>NZ_QSHS01000006.1:21767-85994 GCF_003467795.1 Collinsella sp. AM36-4AA | reverse complement strand
TTGGGGACGTTCCTTTTCTGCCGGCAGTTGGGGACACTCCTTGCGCTGGCGTCGCATAGTCATTTGGGACGTTCTTAAACGACTAGTCGTTGGGGACACTCCTTGGGCGCGGTTGGTGCATTGGCGTTGCATCGGGTGGTCGGGAAAATGCGGCCCGGTTTTTGGCCGAATAGCGGGTCGCGGTTTCCGGATGGGGTGGGTTGCGGAAAGTGCGACCCGGAATATTGCTCTGAAACGGGATGCGGTTTCCCTGATGCGCCTCAAACGGAAAGCGCATCCCATTCCGGAGCTTCAAAACGGGATGCGCTTTCCGCGCGGAAGAATTGTCGCAGCTGCGTTAAGCAGTGTCGCTCGTTACTCGCCCAGAATCAGCGCCGCGAGCTCGTCCTGGGTGTCCACCACGTAGTCGGCGCCGGCGGCTTCCAACTCTGCGCGGCCGCGGAAGCCCCAGGTGACACCGGCGCTCTTGAGGCCAGCGTTGTGACCGGTCAGAACATCAACATTGGAATCGCCCACATAGAGCGTGGTCGCCGGATCGGCGCCCAGCTCCTCCATTACATGCAGCGTGACGGGCGCTTCGGGCTTGGGCGGAAACGCATCGACACGGCCCTGTACCAGCGCAAAGCGCTCGGAACCAAAATACTTCTCGATAAGCGGAGCCGCCGAGACGTGGTCCTTGTTAGTGAGCACGGCAAGCTGCACACCCGCGGCGCGCAGGCGGTCGAGCATCTCGATCGTACCGGCATAGGGGGCGGTGTGGTCCTCCTTGTGCTCGCCGTAATAAGCCCTAAACTCGGCAAGCGTCTGCTCAAAGGCGCGACCGTCGCCCGCATACTCGGCGGGCATAAAGCGCTCGACCAGCTTGAGCATGCCGTTTCCCACCTTGTAGCGGTACTCGTCTACGGCAAACGTGGGCCAGCCGTGCGTCTCGCAGGTATGGTTGCCGGCGGCCGCCAGGTCCTCGAGCGTGTTGAGAATGGTGCCGTCCAGGTCAAAGATCACATGGGAAAAAGCTGCTGCCATGGGTGCTCCTGCCGCTTGAGTTGTAAAACGCACCCCATGATACTGGGCATGCGTGCCGGGCATGTTTGGAATCTGAATATCTTTAATAGCCCTGAGCCTTTGTCGTTAGCAAATCCTCGGCAGCTGCTCTCCTACGAGCATGTCGAGGATACGGGTCGAGCCCCAGCCGGTGCGTACGCGCACGGCGTGACGGGCGCCCTCGGCAAGCGGCAGCACGCGGCCGATGATGGCGGCGTTCTCGCCGTAGCGGGCGGCGCGCATGGCGGCCAGTGCGGCATCGGCCTGCTCGGCCGGCACCACGGCGACCATCTTGCCCTCGTTTGCCACCTGCAGCACATCGTAGCCGAGCATCTCGCAGGCTGCCTGCACGTCGGGGCGCACGGGTACATCGTCCTCGTCGATTTCCATGGTAACGCCGCTGGCCTGAGCAAACTCGTTGAGTGTGGACGCCAGGCCACCGCGCGTGGGGTCGCGGAGGCAGCGCGTGTCGGGCGCTGCGGCCAGTACGTCGGCGATCAGGTGGTTGAGCGGCGCGGCATCGCTTTCGATGGTGCTCGAAAACGCCAGACCCTCGCGTTGGCTCATGATGGCGATGCCGTGGTCGCCGAGTGTACCCGACACCAGGATGACATCGCCAGGCTGGCAGTTGGCGCCGCTGAGCGCCACGCCCTCGGGCACCTCGCCCACCCCGGCGGTATTGATGTAGACGCTGTCGGCCCCGCCGCGCTCGACCACCTTGGTGTCGCCGGTGATGATGCGCACATCGGCCTCGCGTGCGGTCTCGGCCATCGTCTGCACAATCTGGTGGAGCTTGTCCATGGGGTAGCCCTCTTCGAGGATAAAACCGCACGATAGGTAGCGCACGTTGGCGCCCGAGGTCGCGACGTCGTTGACGGTTCCGCACACGGCGAGGCGGCCGATGTTGCCACCGGGGAAGAACTGCGGCGAGACCACAAAGCTGTCGGTCGACATGGCGATGCGCCCGCTCGCGGGCAGCGCGGCGACGCCGGCATCGTTGCCCGCAAGCAGCTCGGGCGAGCCAAAGGCATCCAAAAAGACTTCGTCGATGATGCGCTTCATCATCTGCCCGCCGGAGCCGTGGCCCAACAGGACGGTGCTATCGGTGATGCTATGGGACATATCCAAAACTCCAATCGTGGGTGGTGCCAGTATGTGGGTGTGTCCGGGCTAGTCGCGGTAGCGGTAGTACGCCGCGCAGCTGCCCTCGGAGCTCACCATGCACGGGCCGACGGGGTGCTCGGGCGTGCAGGTGCGGCCAAAGAGCGGGCAGCTGCTCGGCGTAATGGCCCCGCGCAGCACGTCGCCGCAGCGGCATCCGCGCGGCTCGACCGTCGCCTCAACGGGCACGTCAAAGCGAACGCGGGCATCAAAGCGCGAGAACTCGGGACGGATGGAAAGGCCCGAGTTGGCAATCGGCCCCAATCCGCGCCATGTGGTATCGCATGGCTCAAATACCTGCTCGACCAGCTGGCGCGCCACGGGGTTGCCGTTCGCATTGACGCCGCGACGGTAGGCGTTGTCGATTGCGGGCCTGTCCTCGACAACCATCTGGACCAGCATGCAGATGCCCTGCAGGATATCGACCGGTTCAAATCCCGTGACCACGCCGGGGGTCTCGAACTCATCGACCAAAAAGCCAAAGGGGGCCAGGCCTGTGATGGTAGCGACGTGACCAGGCAGGATAAAGCCGTCGATGGTCGTCTCGGGGTCGTTGGAGATCGCACGCAGAGCCGGCGGCGTGGTCTTGTGAGCACAGTAGACCGAGAAGTTTTGGAGTCCGCGTGCATCGGCCTCCAAAATGGCGGCGGCGATGGTGGGCGTCGTGGTCTCAAAGCCGACGCCCATAAAGATGACCGGGCGATCGGGGTTGTGTTCGGCGATATCGAGTGCATCGAGTGGGGAGTACACAATGCGAATATCGCGCCCCGCGGCCTTTTGCGCGGCAAGCGAGGTGGACGATCCGGGCACGCGCATCATGTCGCCAAAGGTGGTGATGATGGCGCCGTCCATCTTGGCGAGCGCGATTGCATGGTCGATATCGCGGTTGGCGGTAACGCAGACGGGGCAACCCGGACCGCTCAGCAGTTTGAGCCCGGCAGGCATAATGGAGCGAAAACCATAGCGCCCGATGCTCGCGGTATGCGTGCCGCAGACTTCCATAAGGTTGATGGTGCGGTCGCCGACAAGCTCATGAATGCGATCGATGAGCTCGCGAGCCAGCCTGGGGTCGCGAAATGCCGAAAAGTCGATACCGGAGCGAACCGGCTGCGCCGCCGCCACTAGTATGCCTCGGCCGGGTTGGTGGCGAGCTGGTCCTCTTCGGCCAGCTCGGTCATGGTATTGACGAGCTCGAGTGTCTCTTGGGCTTCCTGCTCGTCGACAATCTGAATGCCAAAGCCGGCGTGCACGAGAATATAGTCGCCTACCTGTGCCGTCGGCACGAGGCGCAGCGAAACGGGGCGCTCGATGCCCATCATGTCGACGGTCGCCTTAAGGTCGTCGTCGCGTTTGACCACTTTACCGGGAACGGCAAGGCACATAATGTTCCCCTTTTATACGTTTTGCGCTGGATAGGCGCCTAATTACCCATCAGTTGATGGTAGCGCTCGCGGAAGTCACGAGCAAACGCGTTACACCTGTGAGACGGCGGCGCGCAGGCTGGCAAAACAGCCTATCGCGATGCTGTCTGCGCGAGGCGGGCGCGAGCGATGGCGGCCTGACCGTAGGCGATGCAGCCGTCGTTAACGGGCACGGTTTGGGGAATCAAGACCGTAAGGCCTGCGTCTTTAAGATTGCGGGTGAGGAGCTGAAGCAAAAGTCGGTTCATGAACACGCCGCCCGAGAGCGCGACGGTATCGATGCCTTCGCGCGCGCAGATTTCGTGTGCGATTCGTGCCGAAGAGCGCGCGATGGCGATGTGGAACCCGAGCGCGAGCCTGCCGGCGGGCACGCCGGTCCTGATTCCCTCCAAAAGCGCCTCAAAAAGCGGTCTGGAGTTCAGAACATGGCAGTCGTCCGGACGGGATGATTCGGTTACGGAAAAGCTGGCCATATTGCCGGTAGGGCAGGCACTTTCACTGCTGAGCGCGCGCCAGGCGGCGGCTTCGAATTCTATGGCGGGTTCGCCCTCGTAGGTTGCCTTGTCGCAGATGCCCAGAATTGCTGCCGCGGCATCAAAGAGACGCCCCATGCTGCTGGTATGCGGGCTGTTGATGCCGCGCTCGATCATGGTGGCTGTCACGCTGCGCGTTTGCTCGTCGAGGCTGTCCAAAAGCCGAGCGGCGCCTGGGTGCTCGAGCAGGCCGAGCTCACTGAGCAGGGCAAAGGCGTTGCGGCGGGCGTCGCGCACGGAGGCCGCCCCGCCGGGGAGCGCCCAGGTGCGCAAATGCGCGGCGCGCTCAAAGCCGCCAAGGCTGGCAACAAGAAACTCGCCGCCCCAAATGGTCCCATCGGTACCGGCGCCGGTGCCGTCAAAGGCGATGCCAAGGACGCGCGCGTCGGTTGTGAGCTGGCCCGCGGCGATGGCCTCGGCCATCACGCTCGCGATGTGCGCATGATGGTGCTGCACCTCGACGAGCGGCAGATTGCATTTTCGCGCCTGTTCGCGCGCCCACTGGCTCGACAGATAGCTGGGATGCATGTCGCATGCCAAGGCGGCAGGCGCCAGGTCAAAGAGGTTTTCCAAGCGCGTGCGCGCGGCGTTCCAGGCATCGAAGGTCCCGCCGTTTTCAACATCGCCGATATGCTGCGACACAAAACAGGTTGCCTCGCCGTTCGTCCCTTCACGCGTGAGCGCAATCGTGGCCTTTTGTTGTGGCCCGCAAGCGAGCACGCAGGACGGAGCGCCGTCGAGCGCCGGCAACGGCAGCGGCTGGGGTGCATATCCGCGAGCGCGGCGAACGGGCATAACGACGCCGTCGACCACGCGCACCACGGAATCGTCATAGCGCGAGAGAATCGCTCGATCGTTGCCGAGCAGCGCGTCGGCAATGCCGGCGGCAACGAGGCGCTCCCAGGCAAAGTCGTCGTCGGTCTCGATGGGTTCTTCGCTCAGGTTTCCGCTGGTCATGACGAGCGCGTGCATGCCGCGGGTTTCTGCCGCGGCAAGCAACAGATGCTGAAGCGGGGTGTAGGGGAGCATAACACCAAGCTCGGGCAGGTCGTGCGCGACGGACGGCGCGAGCGCGAAGGCGTTGGGGGAGCCGCCGCTCTCGCAAACAGCACGTCGGCGCAGCAGCACAATGGGGCGAATGCTGCCGGCCAGCAAGCCGCGCTCAACGTCGCTGACATGGCATAGGCGTTCAACGTCGGCAAGGTCGCGCACCATGACGGCAAGTGGTTTGTTGCTGCGGTGTTTGCGACGGCGCAGCTCGGCCACCGCCTGCTCGCTGGCGGCGTCACAGGATAGATGGAATCCGCCCAGTCCCTTGATGGCGACGATACCGCCGTTGGCCAGCAGCTCAACACAGCGGTCGATAATGGCGTCGCTGGCCGCGCGTGTGGTGCCGACGGCCGGTGTCGCGGACGAATTCCCGCACGCATCGCCGTTCACAGCCTCGCGCCACGTAATATGCGGCCCGCAATCAAAGCAGGCATCGGGTTGCGCGTGAAAACGCCGGTCGAGTGGGTCGGCATACTCCGCGGCACACTTGGGACACATGGGAAAACAATCCATCGACGTGGCCGCTCGGTCATAAGGCAACGATCGGATGATGGTAAAGCGTGGGCCGCAGTTAGTGCAGTTGATAAAGGGGTAGTGATAGCGTCGGTCGGCGGGATCGAACAACTCGCGCAGACAATCGTCACAGGTAGCGATATCGGGCGAGACGAGCGTCGTGTGCGCGGTCTGGTCCTGCGATGCCACAATGCGAAAGCCCTGCTCATCGGCAGCGCTCCAACCGCCAGGCCCCAAGCCCACAACCTCGACATGCTCTACGCGGGCTGCCGCAGGCGCATGCTCAGAAAGCGCGGCAGCAAAAGCATCGAGCGCATCGGCCGGAGCGTGCGCCTCGATGTGCACGCCGTCGCCCGCGTTGAGCACCCATCCGCAAATGCCATGCGCCATGGCCTCGCGATACACAAATGGTCGCATGCCAACGCCCTGCACAATGCCCGTTACATGAATATGCACATGCCGCATGCGACACTCCTCATCAAAACCGACCAAAAAGGGACAGGTTTATTTTGGTAGGTAAAACGCTAAACCTGCCAAAACAAACCTGTCCCTTTTTGGCAGGTGCGCTGCGGGAAATCCCGCTATAGCCCCAGACTTTGCCTGGTGGCGGCGCAGGTGAGCTCGCCGTGCTTAACGCCGCGCAGGCCCAGCAGGCGGTCGGCTAGTTCGTAGACGCGCTCGCCGCGACCCTTGAGTGCCAGGATCTCCAGACAGTTGTGGTGATCCAGATGCACGTGCATGGTCGATACGATCTCGTCGGTGTAGTCGTGCTGCACTTCGTCCAGACGGCGCGTCAGGTCGCCGGTATGGTGGTCGTAGATCATGGTGAGCGACCCGATAACATGCTCGTCGGGCGTGCGCATCTGCTCCTTGGCGATCGAGGCGCGAATCAGGTCGCGCACGGCCTCGGAGCGGTTGGCCACGTCGCCGCGGCGCGCGATCTGTTCGTCAAAACGGCGCAGCAGGTCATCCGGTGCGGTAACCGAAAAACGGACCAGCTCGGAGCCGGAGCCACTACAGTGGCAGCCCGCGTCACCGTCCGCCCCGTGCGGATGCTCGTGCTCGTACCCGCAGCCGTGCTCGTGTTCGGCCACCTTACACCAGCTTCACGGAGCCGACGGAGTTGTGGTCGGCCTCGATGGCTTCCTCGTAGCCCTCGAGCGCGTCATGCGCCTCGTGCAACGCGGCCATGGCGGCCTCGAGCTTGGCGCCGATGCGCTCCATGTCAAAATTCTCGGTCGCATGCAGCAACTGATGGCTCCATTCGTGAGCGAGCTCGATGGTGTCGTCGACCTGTTTGACGCTCATGGCAAGCTGGCTCATGTTCATTCCAACATCATGCATGGGAAATCTCCTTTTGTATGGGGTAGTTCAGTGGTTCAGATTTTACTACGCCCGCTTTGCGCGCAGCTGCATAAGAAAACGGGTGCGAGTCTGTGCGACCCGCACCCGTTCACTGGGGGCTGTTTGTGACTACCATACTATCCGTGGTTGCACTCGGTGCATTCAGAAGTCCGGCGAGCGGCGTAAAAGCGCTCATGGACGGCAGGCAGACGGCAACATGTAACAAGCGTATTACAGATGTTTCTCCAGCAGCGCCTGCAGCCTCGCCTTGGGCAGAGCGCCAACCGAGCGGTCAATCTCCTCGCCGTTCTTAAACACAATCAGCGTGGGGATGCTCATGACGCCATACTTCATGGCCAGGTCCTGGTTGTCGTCGACGTTGCATTTGGCAACGGCAAGCTTGCCCGCCAGTTCATCGGCAACCTCGTCAACGATGGGCGAGAGGGATCGACAGGGCCCGCACCACGGTGCCCAAAAATCGACCAGCACGGGCAGGCTGTCGCTAACGACGGAATCGAAGTTCTCGGGGGTAATCTGCTTAATGTCAGCCATGGTGACCTCCATAATGTGACGCGGCTTGGCCGCGTAAAACTCAGTACGACCGTGCTTATACCCAGCCGCCCGCAAAGCAACCACTCGCAGGCGGCTCTTTTATATAATGGTGGGCACGCAAACGATTGGAGAGCGCATGTCCACGTCACAAAGCCAGAAAAAAGAAGCCATCGCCCAGGCGGCCGAGCAGGAGCTTGCATCGCTTGCGGTCCGTGGCGTGCGTATCGCGGGCAACGCGTGCTCGCCGATCGTGCTGGTCAAAGGCGATTTGGACGAGGCCGAGCGTTCGGGTGGCGAGCTTGCCGCTGGCCCGGATGGCGCGGCGTTGCGCAAGGCGCTTGGGGCCATCGGCTACGCGCCCGAGGATTTTTGCGTGCTGGCAAGCGTCGCCGGCGTGGGTGACGGAGCGGTCGCGGTGGGCGAGACGCTGCCGTGCGAGCTGTTCCGTGAGGCGCTTGAGGCTTTGGACCCCGAGGCGGTGCTACTGCTCGACAACAACGCGGCTGACGCCATGCGCGAGACCTACGCCGATATGCTCGTGGCGATCGATGACTTCGACACCGCCATGCTCAAGCCCGGCTTGGTCGCTCATGTGCAGGGTCGCCGCGTGCTCGCGCTCGACGGTTTTGAGGCGGCACTCACCGACAAGGCCGCTAAGCAGCGCATGTGGGCCTACATCAAGCAGCTGACTCCGGCGGCCGCTCCGCTGTAGCGAGCCCGCGTCGACAAACGACCCCGAGCGGGCGAGCCGTACCCGCGGAACGCAAATCC
The DNA here is from genome assembly GCF_003467795.1 of Collinsella sp. AM36-4AA. NCBI lineage: Bacteria > Bacillati > Actinomycetota > Coriobacteriia > Coriobacteriales > Coriobacteriaceae > Collinsella > Collinsella sp. AM36-4AA. The sequence continues at coordinate 77,608 of NZ_QSHS01000006.1, read as the reverse complement.
GTCGCGCCCGCGCCCTTACATCACAGCGCGCAGCTCAAACCGATCGCCGTTAATGCGGAACTGGCAGTTGCCGTTCATGCGCTCCACGGCGAGTTTAATGCTCTTGGTGCCAAAGCCGTGACCGGCGTGCTGAGCCACGGGCATGCCGTCGACCATGTGCGGCGCCCGTCCAAATGTGTTGGAAACCGAAAGCAGCAGCTGCCCGTCCTCAAACCGCAGATCAAGATCGACAAAGCGCTTGCCCTCGGGGGCGGTGCTCGCCGCGTCAATGGCGTTTTCCAGGGCATTCGAAAGCACGCTGAACAGGTCGACATCGGCCACATGCACGCTCTGGGGCACGGCGGCGCGCAAGTCGGCGGAAATGCCGCGCTTGCTGATATCCGAGCCAAACGACGAAAGCGCGATGTTGACGGTCTCGTTGGCGCTGTAGCGGCGCACGGCGGTGCGGTCGTTGGCCTCGCATAGCGTATCGATGCGATCGAGCGCCTCGTCGGTGCGGCCTTCTTCGATCAAGACGGCCAGACCGCGCAAGAAGTGCCGCATGTCGTGGCGCAGAATCGACAGCTCGCGTCCGGACTGGCGCCATGCATCGAGTTCCTTCATGGCCGAGCTATCGCGTGTCTCGAGCATCCAGCGTTCACGCTCGGCAGCCTCTTTTTCTTCGTATTCACGCAGGTAGACGGCGAGGAACATAAGGTAGAACGCACAGAGCGCAAAGGCCAAAAACTCAACCGTCACCACCGAGCCCGAGTGGAACAGCGTGGTGTAGACGTTGGTGGCGTAGTCAAAGATGTAATAGACGAGCGGCAGGATGAGCAGAATCTCGAGCTCGGTAGGGCTTTTGACCGCCAGACGGGGTCCAATGTCACGGGCCCAATGCAGCAGGATCGCAAAGACGGCGACCGTGGTGATAATGCGCGCCACGTAGTACGCGATTTGCGAGTCAGTGGCGGCGAGCGCGGCGATGCCCATCCAGTTGCTAAACTGGCAGCTCAGGTAGGCACTGGTAACGCCCAGGATGGCGAGCAGCGGACTCAGGCGATAGCGTACGCACAGGTAGACGACAAGCGGCAGATGCACGACGAGTGGATAGGCCTGTCGGGCGAAAAGCTCGCCGCCGACGGCATTGGCGAGGCCGAATGCGCATCCGGTTACGGCGCCGACCCCCACCAGCTTCCACCGTATGCCGAAAACACCCGGACGATGCCGTGCAGATCGCTTCGCTCTGCTATAGTCTCCCAAATTCACGTTTTCTATTGGGATGGTGGTTAATATGGGCGACATACTCGAATCGTTCCTGCGCGTGGCGATGGTGGTGTTCATCGTCGGTCCGCTCACTGCATGGGTCGCCCGTCGCGGCGCGCGCGAGCGCAGTGAGGCGACGGACAGCCTCGATCGCTTCACGGTGCGCATGCCCGCTGCCATTCGCACGATCATCGCCTGCTGCGCCGTCGCGTTCGAACTGCTCATGCTGGGTGTCTACGTCTGGCAGGGCGTCTCGTTGGGCGAGTGGGACCACGAACTTGTGTGGTTCGGTCACGCCATGGCGCTCGCGGGCATGGCCATCTGGGCCCTGCTGAGCATCCCGCGCATCGACGTGGACGGTGAGCGAATTCTCTCGCGTAACGCCTTCGGCATCCGCAAGGAGACGACGTTTGGCAACATCACCCGTGCAACGCTTCACACGCAGATGATGAGGATCGACCTGTTCGAGGGCGACCGGAAGTTCTGCTCGATAAGCCTCGAGGGGGTGTGCTCGCTCAACCTCCTCGCCCGTCTGGAGGAAGAGGGCATCGAGGTCTCGGACGCTGTTGACGGCCCGATGACCAAGGCGGGTCTGTGTTGGTCTGCCATCAAGCCGTTGACGATTGTTTTCAACGGTATGGCGCTCGTCTTCTCGCTCGTGATCGCCTTCATGGCTGTTTTCACCGACGCCGGTGCTCGTCTGCTCCTGCTCGTCCCATGCCTCTTCCTGTTCATAGGGGGACTCCTGCCTCTGCTCATGCTCAGCATGCCCGCCCGTGGTATCTACGAGATCGGCAGACAGGAGCGCGAACTCGGTTTCTCCTTCGCCGAGGAGATGGCGAGCCGAGGTGCCACGGGCACCTCGCTTGTCGACGACGATTGGTTCATCGAGATCAGCAACGCCCGCGTCGTGGCGTTCCGCCGCGATTATCTCAAGAAGGTCACGGCGCACGAGAACAGCGAGAGCGGCGACCGTTGCACGGTGACCACGAAAGGCGGTCGCAAAATCAAGGTGTATGCAGCGGGCAGCACGCTCGAGGACCTGCGCTCGTGGTTCAAACAGGGTGCCAAGGCCAGAAGCACGCTCGACCGTGCAGAGGACGCGCTCGAGACGACGTCTGATTGGGTTGTCTGACCTGTATCGTCTTTTCGGACACGCATGCTAGAGGCCCAATCCTTTAGAATGCATTCATCGACGACCGAGAGGACGGTATGCTATGTCCAACCCAGCCGCCAGGTACACCGACGAGTTCAGGCGCGAGACCGTCGACTACATCATCTCGACGGGCAGGCCGATAACGGAATGCTGCGCAGAACTGGGCCTGAATTCCAAGACCGTGAACAAGTGGGTGCAGAACCGCCGGCGCGAGCTTGCCGGCGGGCCCGACCCCAAGGCCGAGGACCGCGAGCTTCGCGAGGCGAAAAGGCGCATACGCGAGCTCGAGATGGAGAACGCCTTCTTGAAAAAAGCCGCGGCCTTCTTCGCCAAAAGCCAGGCGTAGCCGCATGCTACCGGATGATGTTGGCGGAGAAGGCCGAATTCCCGGTGAAAATGATGGCCCGCGTGCTCGGCGTGAGCCGATCGGGCTTCTACTCGTGGCTCTCCAACGGCTGCCCGCGAGAAGACTGGTCGGCCGAGCGCGAGGCGGTCCGGCGCGTGTGGCTGGAGTCGGACCGCAGGTTCGGCTTCCGGTTCGTGAAATGCTTCCTGCCCGGCGAGTTCTCCGGATTGACCCTGTACAGGGTGCGCAAGCTGATGCGCGAGCTGGGAATACGCGGCTGCACGCCCAACGCCAGGAAGCGCACCGCCATCCCCGACCCGAAGGCCAGGCCCCGGCCCGACCTGGTGCGCCGCGACTTCACCAGTCCCGTTCCAACCTACAAGCTCGTGGGCGACATCACCTACCTGCGCACCGGCGAGGGATGGCTGTACCTGTCGACGGTCATCGACCTCAACACCCGCATGGTGGTGGGCTGGTCGCTCTCCGAGCGCATGACCGCCGACATCGTGGTTTCGGCGCTGGCGTCGGCCAAATCGCGCGGCTACGTGGCCGGCAACGCGATATTCCACGCCGACCGCGGCGCCCAGTACACCAGCAGGCTTCTGGCCGAATGGGCGCGCGACAACGACGTGCGGCTGTCCTGCAGCCGCACCGGCAACTGCCACGACAACGCGGTGGCCGAGTCGTTCCTCGCCACGCTGAAGAACGAGATGTACTACAGGCGCAGCTTCCCGACCAGGGATTCCGCCAAGCACGCGGTGGTCGAGTTCATCGAGGCGTACTACAACCGCCGAAGGCCCCACTCGACGATCGGCTACAAGGTGCCGGCCGAGGCCATGGCGGCCTTCTTCGAGAGAACCGAGCCCAAGCCCGAGGCCATGCCTATGGCCGCTTGATTTCTCGAGCATGCGTGTCCGAAATCTTGACACAGGTCAGAAGGCCTCGATGCCAGCGCTGCGCCGATATGGGGCAGCGGCCCCCCGTTGGCCGCCATGGCCCTGACTTCCGAGCGTATGCTGGCGCCGCTCGTCTTAAGACGTTGACCTCCATCCGGAGCCTGCGGTTCTCGCGCTCGGGCTCCAGGATCCGGTTCTACTCGGGCGTGCGGTTGTCGGCGGCGCGCGGCGAGCCGGTCTCGTTTATCGACTTGACCCGCCTCTCCACGGTGCTCTTGTCGAGGTCGCACTCGTCCATGGCCTCGCGCCTGGGCTTTCCGGCGTTGTGGAGATCGACTATCTTCCTCTTGAACTCGTCGGTGAAATGCCTCGGTCTGGGGCCGGTCGAGGCCGAGCCCCCGGTCCGGCTGGGGTAGCATGTCGCTGCGGACCATTGTCTTTCCTCTCGTTGAATATCTAGGCGCTGACGATTCTAGGCGATGGCCCTCTCTTGCTTCTTACACCTCGATTGTGCTCGCTACCCCCAGCGGGCCCGGATCGAGCGATTCGGGCCCGCTTTTGGGGCCTGCCGGAAACCCGGTGGTCAAAAAGGGCCAAATATGAGTACTGTTACCAGTTTGGTGGCAGCCAAATGGCCTCAAAAATCGGTGCCAGAGGCCAAAAGTGCATCGATTTCGTTCTTCAGAGTCGCGATCGGGCTCCAAACAAGGCGATTTTGCTGCTCTGGACCGGAAAATCGATGCTACTAATTTGGTGACAGTACTCATATTTGGCCCTTTTTGACCACTGCCCCTTGGTCCAGGACAAAACGGGCTGCCCGAATCATGGGGCGGGTCCATTTTCGGCTGTCCTCAGCTTGCCAGTTCGAAAATGGACCTGCCGCATGATTGAATCTTTATTTCAACTTTACACCTAGGTTTACAGCTGTCTTGTCAGCTGTAAACCTAGGTGTCATACTAAAGCCCCAAGATTCGCCAAAAGAGAGGGGCCTTGATGGCACAGAGCGCGAACATGGATGCGTCGGAGCTTGCACGCGATATCGCGGCCGGCCTAGCATCGGCAACGACGGCAACGGAGCGCGCGGCACTGGTGCCCGCAGAGCTCGTCGAGGCCATTCAGCAACTTAAAACCCAACGTGACGCGGTGATCCTGGCACACTATTACGTGGCGCCCGAGGTCCAAGCCGTTGCCGATTACGTCGGCGACAGCTTCTACCTGGCAAAACTCGCCAAGAGCCTGCCGCAGCGGACCATCGTGCTGTGCGGCGTGGAGTTTATGGGCGAGAGTGCCAAGCTGCTCAACCCCACCAAGACCGTGCTGCTGCCCGAGCCGGGCGCGGACTGCCCCATGGCTCACATGGTCAAGCGCGAGACGGTCGACGCGGCGCGCACCGAGTACGGCGACGACCTGGCCGTGGTCTGCTACGTCAACTCCACGGTCGAGATCAAGAGCTGGAGCGACGTGTGCGTCACCAGCTCCAACGCCGTTAAGATCGTGTCCGAGCTGCCGCAGCAGCATATCCTGTTCATTCCCGACCAAAACCTGGGCCGTTTCGTAGCCGAGCAGGTGCCGCAAAAGCACGTCATCCTCAACAACGGCTACTGCCCGCGCCATCACATCATCACCGTCGAGCAGATCGTCGACGCGACGGAGGCCCACCCCGACGCGCTCGTGCTGGCGCATCCCGAGTGCAAGGCCGACGTCCTGGCCGAGGCCGACTACATCGGCTCCACCGCCGGCATTATCAAGTACGCCGAGGAGTCGGACGCGAGCGAGTTCATCATTGTGACGGTCCGCGGTGTGCTCTACGAGCTCGAGCGCCGCTGCCAGGGCACCGGCAAGAAGTTCTACTTCCCCGCGGTGCAGCCCACCTGCGTCAACATGGATCTCATCACGCTCGAAAAGCTCGTGCGCTGCCTGGAGACGGGTGAGGGCGAGGTGCAGATCGGCGTCTCGGACGAGGCGGCAGACCAGGCCAAGCTCACGCTCGACCGTATGCTCGAGTACGCAGCGCGCTAGAACAATGTGACGTGAGGGACAGTCCCGCATGTCACATTACAAGGGAGAGGATTCCTGTGGAAACCAAACAATACCCCGACATGGAGTGCGACGTCGTCATTGCCGGCTGTGGCGTGGCGGGCCTGTACGCGGCTCTCAACCTGCCGACGAGCACGCGCGTGATCATGCTCTCCAAGGGCGCTGTCGACGAGTGCGATTCGATGCTCGCGCAGGGCGGCATCTGCGTACTGCCCGAGGGCTCGGACTACGATGCCTTCTTTGAGGACACCATGCACGCCGGCCACTACGAGAATCGCCGCGAGAGCGTCGACATCATGATCCGTTCGAGCCGTTCGGTCATCAACGATCTGCTAGCGATGGGCGTGGATTTTGAGCGCAAGGCCGACGGCAGCCTCAACTTTACCCGCGAGGGCGCGCACAGCCGTCCGCGTATTGCCTTCCATGCCGACATTACGGGCAAGGAGATCACGACCAAGCTGCTCCAGGCCGTTCGCAAGCTGGATAACGTGCAGATTTTGGAGCACGTGGCCATGACCGACATCCTGACGGGCGAGCGTGACGGCGTCACGGTGTGTGTCGGTGTCGTCGCCGTTTCCGTGGACGAGGACAACTCGGTTCGTCCCGCCGACGAGCTGGCAAATGCCGCCGAGGGCGTGCATGCCGGCGAGCCGTTTAAGATTCATGCCCGCCGCACGCTGTGGGCGACAGGCGGTATCGGCGGCGTGTACGACCATTCGACTAACTACCCGCAGCTCACGGGCGATGCATGCTACATCGCTCAGGAGCATGGCATTAAGATGGAGCACCTGGACTACGTGCAGATTCACCCCACGGGGCTGTTCTCGCCGCAGCCGGGTCGCACCTTCCTGATCAGCGAGAGCTGCCGCGGCGAGGGCGCGATTTTGCTCAACGCCGCCGGCGAGCGCTTTACCGACGAGCTTCAGCCGCGCGATGTGGTCGCTGCCGCTATTCGCGAGCAGATGAAGCAGGACGGTACCGAGCACGAGTGGCTGAGTTTTGCCCCCGTCGAGCGCGATGTGGTGACCGGGCACTTTGCCAACATTCGCGCGCGCTGCCTGGAGGACGGCCGCGACATCTTGGACGAGCCCATCCCCGTTACGCCCACGCAGCACTACTTTATGGGTGGCGTATGGGTCGATAAGGACGGCCGCACCTCGATGCCCGAGCTCTACGCCGCGGGCGAGACGGCCTGCAACGGCGTTCACGGCAAGAATCGCCTGGCTTCCAACAGCCTGCTCGAGTCCCTGGTTTGGGGCCGCCGTGCCGCCTGGTGCATGCGCACCGGCGAGTCGCTCGCCGTGGAGCAGGCGGGCGAGCCCGCGCTTGACGGGCGTCATCGCGCCCTGGGCGCCGAGACCCTTGCAATCGATGATTTGGCCCGTGCGGCCGGCACGCAGGCCGTGGAGGAGTAGACCATGAATCCCATTACCATGAAGCTCGTCGTCGATGATCTGATTTTGCAGGCTCTGCGCGAGGACATCACGTTTGAGGACGTGAGTACGGCGAGCGTGTGCCCTACGGCGCGCCCCGCTACCGTTGAGCTCATCGCCAAGGCCGATGGCATCATCGCCGGCCTGGATGTGTTTGCTCGCACCTTTGAGCTGCTGGATTCGCAGAGCTCGGTGCTGTTTGATGTTGCCGACGGTGACGAGGTGCACGCCGGCGACCACGTGGGCCAGGTGCGCGGCGACGCGCGCGTGCTGCTTTCGGGCGAGCGCGTGGCGCTCAACTACCTGCAGCGCATGAGCGGCATCGCCACCTACACGCACAACATGGCAGCGGCGCTCGAAGGTACCAAGACCGTGCTTGTCGACACGCGCAAGACCACGCCGGGCATGCGTGTCTTCGAGAAGGCCGCGGTCGAGATCGGCGGCGGCAGCAACCACCGCTACAACCTGTCGACGGCTGTCATGCTCAAGGACAACCACATCGACGCCGCCGGTGGCGTGGCGCGCGCGATTGAGATGGCGCGCGCCCATGCGTCGTTTACCACGACGGTCGAGATTGAGTGCGAGAACCTGGACATGGTACGCGAGGCCGTGGAGGCCGGCGCCGACATCATCATGTTCGACAACATGACCCACGACGACATGGCTGCCGCGATTGAGCTTATCGCCGGTCGCGCCAAGACCGAGTGCTCGGGCAACGTAGACGCCGACAACATTCGCGCCCTGGCCGACCTGGGTGTTGACTTTATCAGCTCGGGGGCGTTGACGCACTCTGCGCCGATTCTCGACCTCTCGCTCAAGCACCTGCGTCTGCTGGACGGTAAATAATGGACGCCCGCGAGCGTCGCCGTGCCATCATGGCCGTGCTCGAGGGAGCCACGGAGCCCGTATCGGGCAGCGCGCTTGCCCGCGAGGTTGGCGTGAGCCGTCAGGTCGTGGTGCAGGACATTGCCTTGCTGCGTGCCGATGGGCACGATATCGTGGCGACCAACCGTGGTTATGTGCTGCAGGAGGCCCCCAGCAGCCCCGCCGTGCCCACGCGCTTGGTCAAGGTTCGCCACAGCGTGGAGCAGGCAGGCGACGAGCTCACGAGCATCGTCGACGCGGGCGGCGCCGTGCTCAATGTGATCGTCAATCACCGCGTGTACGGTAAGATCACGGCTGACCTGGACATTCGCAATCGTCGCGATGTCGAGCGCTACCAGCACGATATCGAGAGCGGCAAGAGCTTTCCACTACTGACGGTGACCAGCGGCTACCACTTCCATCGCATCGCCGCGGAGGACGAGCAGACCCTCGACGAGATCGAGGCCATACTCAAGGAGAAGGGCTACCTTGCCGATTTAATGCCCTACGAGGATGATTTGTCCTAACCCGATACTGTCTTTATAAGTTGCGGTGAAATAGTTCCTACAATCGGCACCTAAGCAATGAGCCAGGAACTATTCCACCGCAACTGCCAAGGTAGCCCCGTCCCCAATTAGCTGCCTGTACAAACAAAAGGAGGCCTCCGCGGCGATGCGGAAGCCTCCTTTTTGTGCACGGTGTACTTTTGAGTGTGCAAGTGGGGGAGTTGTTACTCCTCGACGATCTCGGTGATCGCGCCAGCGGGGCAAGCGTCCTGGCAAGCGCCACAGGCGACGCAGGAGTCCTCGTCGGCGACGGTAGCGACGTCCTGGAGCTCCAGAACGCCAGCGGGGCAGGAGTCGACGCAAACGCCACAAGCGATGCACTCGTCGGCATCAATTACGGGATGAGCCATGGTAGTTTCCTCTCTGTTGACCGACGCTACAGGCGATGCGCGCCGGTTTGATTCGGGCAAAAACATACCACGGGAGCGACCGTTTGCAATACCCTCTGGCCGGCATCTTCATACCGTTCGCCGAGTATGCCAAGGTTTACTAAAAAACGCGCAGGTGGGGCCGTTGAGCTGCGCAAATGTTAGCTATAGGTGACTTGAAATATAGGGCGATTGAGTGTGCTTGTGGAAAGCGCATCCCATTATTTGGCCGAAAAACGGGTCGAACTTTCCCCAGGGAAGCCCGGGGCCGCCATGTGCGCTCCCAAGCCCAAACCTCAGCCATCTCTACATAGATCTCAATAGATCTGCCGAGAACTCAAACAGTGCATCTACCTGCGCATTTGAGAACCTAAACTCTCAGAGATAAGAAATCTTATATGAATTGACTTAGATTTTGTATATTCCGGCCCATAAGGGGATACACTACATCCTGAAAGACAAGCCGAAACACCGCGCGGCAGACCGCCGAGTCGGTGCAAACGCACAAGAGAGAGGGAATTTCTAATGAGTAAGATTCTTGGTATCGACCTTGGTACTACTAACTCCGCTATGGCCGTCCTCGAGGGCGGTTCTCCGACCATTATCGTGAACGCCGAGGGCGACCGTACCACCCCGTCTGTCGTGGGCTTCCGTGCTGACGGCGACCGCGTCGTGGGCAAGGCCGCTAAGAACCAGGCGGTCACCAACCCCAAGAACACCGTGTTCTCCATCAAGCGCTTCATGGGCCGCAAGTACTCCGAGTGCACCTCCGAGATCAAGACCGTGCCGTACGAGGTCAAGGAGGGCCAGGGTGGTCGTGCCGTCGTCGACATCGAGGGCAAGGATTACACCGCCGAGCAGGTGAGCGCCATGACGCTCGCAAAGATGAAGGCCGACGCCGAGAAGTATCTGGGCGAGACCGTCACCGACGCCGTCATCACCGTCCCGGCCTACTTCAACGACGCCCAGCGTCAGGCCACCAAGGATGCCGGTAAGATCGCCGGCCTCAACGTCAAGCGTATCGTCAACGAGCCGACCGCTGCTGCTCTGGCCTATGGCCTGGACAAGCAGGGCACCGACCAGCGCATTCTGGTCTTCGACCTGGGCGGCGGCACCTTCGACGTCTCCATCCTCGACCTCGCCGACGGCGTGTTTGAGGTTCTGTCCACCTCGGGCGACAACCACCTGGGCGGCGACGACTGGGATCAGCGCGTCATCGACTGGATGGCCGACAAGTTCCAGCAGGAGAACGGCGTCGACCTGCGTCAGGACCCCATGGCCCTGCAGCGTCTGAAGGAGGCCGCCGAGAACGCCAAGAAGGAGCTCTCCGCCGCCCAGCAGACCACCATCAACCTGCCGTTCATTACCATGAACCAGTCCGGCCCGCTGCACCTCAACTACACGCTGACCCGCGCCGAGTTCGAGAAGATCACCCGCGACCTGCTCGAGCGCTGCAAGCAGCCTGTCACCAACGCCCTGCGTGACGCCAAGCTTAAGCTCTCCGATTTGACCGAGGTCATCCTCGTCGGCGGCTCCACCCGTATGCCCGCCGTCCAGGAGCTCGTCAAGACCATGACCGGCAAGCAGCCCAACATGTCCGTGAACCCCGACGAGGTCGTTGCCGACGGCGCTGCCGTCCAGGGCGGCGTGCTCACCGGCGACGTCGAGGGCATCCTGCTGCTCGACGTTACCCCGCTGTCGCTGGGCGTCGAGACCATGGGCGGCATCATGACCAAGATGATCGACCGCAACACCACGATCCCGACCTCCAAGACCGAGGTCTACTCCACCGCTGCCGACAACCAGACCAGCGTCGAGATCAACGTGCTCCAGGGCGAGCGCGAGCTTGCCCGCGATAACAAGTCGCTCGGTAAGTTCCAGCTGACCGGCATCCCGGCTGCCCGCCGCGGCGTGCCGCAGATCGAGGTCACCTTCGACATCGACGCCAACGGCATCGTCAAGGTCTCCGCTAAGGACAAGGGCACCGGCAAGGAGCAGCAGATTACCATTTCCGGCTCCACCGCTCTGTCCGACGACGAAGTCGATCGTATGGTCAAGGACGCCGAGGCTCATGCCGAGGAGGACAAGAAGCAGAAGGAAGAGGTCGAGGTCCGCAACCAGACCGATAGCCTGTGCTACTCCACCGAGCAGACCCTCAACGAGCTGGGCGACAAGGTTTCCGCCGACGTGAAGTCCAAGGCCGAGGCCGCTATCGCCGATGCCAAGAAGGCGCTCGAGGGCTCTGACGTCGAGGCCATCAAGGCCGCTGGCGAGTCCCTGCAGTCCGTGGCCTACGAGCTGGCCCAGGTTGTCTACGCCGACGCTCAGCAGCAGACCGACGGTGCCGCCGGCGCCCAGCCTGCCGACGATGACGTGGTCGACGCCGACTACGAGGTTGTGGACGGCGAGGACAAGTAATCATGTCCGCCCGTAAAGCTCGCACGGAGGCGGCCGCCGCTGGCGCCGCCCCCGTTGACTCTGAGGAGAAGGACGTGAAGATTCCCGTAGAGGCCGTCGACGATACCGAGGCCAACGAGGCCGAGGCCGCCGAGGCTGCCGAGAACCAGGTAGAGGATTCCAACAAGGAGGCGACGATGACCGAGGACGAGATGGTGGAAGCCGCTATCCGCGCCGGTGAGGAAGCCGCCGACAACGACTTTAAGCTCAAGTTCGAGCAGGCCCAAAAGGAGCTTGCCGACGTGCGCAGCGAGCTCGATGCTGCGGCAGAGGCTCAGAAGGCTGCCGAGGACAAGGCGAAGGACGCCACCGAGCGCACCGCCCGTTTGCAGGCCGACTGGGAGAACTTCCGTCGCCGCACCGCCAACGAGCGCATCGCCGAGCGCGACCGCGCGACTGAGAAGCTTGTCACCGCGCTGTTGCCGGTAATCGACGATATCGAGCGCGCGATCGACCATGCCCGCAGCCAAGAGCTTGCCGACGACTTTAAGCAGTTCGTCGATGGCGTCGATGCGGTGCATGCCAAGCTGCTCGATGTGTTTGCGCACGAGGGCGTTGAGCCCATCGACCCCAAGGGCGAGGCGTTCGATCCGCTCGAGCACCAGGCTGTGGGTCGCGTCGAGGACGCATCGCAGTACGACGAGACCGTCAACGACGTGTACCAGAAGGGCTACCGCATGGCGGATCGCATCCTGCGTTCCGCGATGGTGACGGTGACCTACGGTGGCGAGAAGCGCCCCGCACCGGAGCCCGAAGCGGCGCCCGAGGATGCTTCGGCCGATACGGCCGAGAGCACCGAGGAGTAATTGAGAAGGGCCCCGGGGCAACACCCGGGGCCCTTTCTGGCCTAGTGCCATATGAAAGCATGAGCCGCCGCCCGCTGGGCGGCGGATGAAACAGGAGAGGAGCTACGATGGCTGCAGGCAAAACCTTCTATGACATCCTGGGCGTATCCAAGAGCGCCTCCGACAAAGAGATCAAGAGCGCGTTTCGCAAGCTCGCGCAAAAATATCACCCCGATGCCGGCGGCGACGAGGCTAAGTTTAAGGAGATCAGCGAGGCCTACGAGACGCTTTCGGACGAGAAGAAGCGCAAAGAGTACGACCAGATGCTCATGTTTGGCGGCATGCCGGGCGCGGGCGGCGCATATGGCGGCGGCTGCGGTGCCGGCGCGGGCGCCAGCGGCTGGGGCGACATCTTCGACAGCATCTTTAGCGGCAACGGCGCCTGGGGCAGCGATTGGGGCTCGGGCTTTGCCGGGGCTGCGGGCGCTGCCGGTGCCGGCGCGGGTCGCAGCCGCGCTCGCAAGGGCGGCGACCTGTCGCTGACCGTCGATGTTTCGGCCGAGGACGCGTTTCGCGGCGTGACGCACAAGGTCACCTATCGCATTCCCTCGACAGGCGAGCAGCAGACCATCACGGTCTCGGTGCCCGCGGGCGCGGTCGATGGCGGCAAGCTACGCTACAAGCGTCGCGGCGAGTATGGCGTTGCGGGTGGCGAGCGCGGCGACCTGGTCGTGACCACGCATGTGGAGGAGCACCCGCTGTTCAAGCGCAAAGGCGCCGACGTGACCATGGAGGTACCGGTCTCGGTCTACGAGGCGGCGCTCGGCTGCACGGTGGACGTGCCCACACCCGGCGGTGCGACGGTCCGTTTGAAAGTGCCCGCGGGTACCCAGACGGGCAAGAAGTTCCGCTTTAAGGAGATGGGAGCGCCCGACGTTAAGCACCGTGGCCGTACGGGCGCGCTGCTCGTCGAGATCAAGGTGCAGGTCCCCACGAACCTATCCGATGACGAGCGCGATGCCATGACCAAGCTGCGCGAGGCCGACACGCGCGACTATCGCGAGAAGGTCAACCGTTACAAGGCGACGTACTAGGGTGGTTGCGGCGCCCGCCCGCGTCCGCGGGCTTATGATGGACGATAACGAGACGGAAAGGGGTCAGGTAGCATGGCCGAGGACAATAGGAACAAACCGCTGTACATGATCAGCGTGGCGGCCGAGCTGACCGGCATGCACCCGCAGACTCTGCGCGTCTACGAGTCCAAGGGCCTGGTGAATCCTCAGCGCTCGGGCGGCAACACGCGTCTGTATTCGCGTGCCGATATCGAGCGCCTGGAGCTCATCAACCAGCTGACTGACGAGGGCATCAACCTTGCCGGCGTGGTGCGCATCCTCGATATGAAGGAGCGTGCCGAGGAGCGCGAGCGCGAGAACGAAAAGCTCCGCGCCCGCGTGCGCCAGCTCGAGGACGAGCTGCACGAGTATAAGATGCAGAAGAAGATCACCGCCCTGGCCCCGCGCGACGGCTCGGTCAACCCCGAGCAAGTCATGCGCAAACTGCTGGGCACGGGCGGCGACCTGTAGGCACTCATTGGGGACAGACTTAAATGAGTACCTGCAGAATGAGAGTGGATAATCTCCCGTTTTTTGCCTGTTTGCAGGCTCAAAGTGGGAGATTATCCACTCTCGTCATTTGAGCGTCTAAGTCTGCCTCCCCAGGACCTAACTCGTCCTCTGCTTTACTGAGATAAAGTGAACGCAGAGATTCGTAACCCACTCGCAACCGTTCTATGGCACGATATTGAACGAATGTATGCTATGCGCCCAAATCTTTTGGGCAGAGTGGGAGACAGTATGGTCAAGCTGTACGAGGACGGCATCTACCTGCGCGGCGGCAGCGAGGTTGTGCCTGCGGCCGAGGCTGCCGAGCGCGGTATTACGCAGACACCCGAGGATGCCAAGCGCGGCACCATCGCGTATTCGATCCTCCAGGCACACAATACGTCGGGCGACCCCGAGGCACTCAAGATTCGCTTCGATGCCATGGCGAGCCACGACATCACCTTTGTCGGCATCATCCAGACGGCGCGCGCTTCGGGCATGGAGCAGTTCCCGCTGCCTTACGTGCTCACCAACTGCCATAACTCGCTGTGCGCCGTGGGCGGCACCATCAATGAGGACGACCACGTCTTTGGCCTTTCCGCAGCCAAGAAGTACGGCGGCATCTTCGTTCCGCCGCACATCGCCGTCATCCACTCCTTTATGCGCGAGAACTTCGCCGGTTGCGGCAAGATGATCCTGGGTTCCGACTCGCACACCCGCTATGGTGCCCTGGGTACCATAGCCGTGGGCGAGGGCGGCGGCGAGTTGGCAAAGCAGCTGCTGCGCGACACCTACGATGTCGCCTATCCCGGCGTCGTGGCCATCTACCTCACGGGCGCCCCGCGCCCCGGCGTCGGCCCGCACGACGTGGCGCTCGCCATCATTCGCGCCGTCTTTGCCAAGGGCTACGTCAAGAACAATGTCATGGAGTTTGTGGGCCCGGGCATCGCGAGCATGACGACCGACTACCGCAACGGCGTTGACGTCATGACCACCGAGACCACCTGCCTGTCGAGCATCTGGGCCACCGACGAGGACACGCACGCGTTTTTGACCATGCACGGCCGCGGCGACGACTATCGCGAGCTCAAGCCCGCCGATGTCGCCTACTACGACGGTTGCGTCGAGGTCGACCTGTCGAGCATCAAGCCCATGATCGCACTGCCGTTCCATCCTTCCAACGGCTTTGAGATCGACGAGCTCAACGAGAACCTCGAGGACATCCTGCACGAGGTGGAGCTCGAGGCCGCCAAGATCGGCGAGGGCAAGACGCACTTTAGCCTGCTCGACAAGATCGTCGACGGCAAGCTGCACGTGCAGCAGGGCGTTATCGCCGGCTGCTCGGGCGGCAACTATGACTCCGTGGTCCAGGCTGCCCGCGTGCTCAAGGGCGCCAATACCGGCTGCGGCGAGTTCTCGCTGTCGGTCTATCCCACGAGCCAGCCCGTGGCGCTCGAACTTACACGCCGCGGCTACATCTACGACCTCATGGAGGCCGGCGCAATCGTGCGCACGGCATTCTGCGGCCCGTGCTTCGGCGCCGGCGACACGCCCGCCAACAACGGCCTTTCGATCCGTCACACCACGCGCAACTTCCCCAACCGCGAGGGTTCCAAGCCGGGTAATGGCCAGCTGAGCGCCGTGGCCCTGATGGACGCCCGCTCCATTGCGGCAACGGCTGCCAACGGCGGCGTCCTGACGCCGGCGACCGACCTGCCCGAGGACACTTGGGACGAGGCCTGCGAGTACACCTTTGACGACGCGCCGTACAAGAAGCGCGTGTACTGGGGCTTTGGCAAGGCGGAGCCTGCCGACGAGCTGGTCGAAGGCCCCAACATCAAGCCGTGGCCCGCGATGGAGCCGCTCGGCGACGACATCCTGCTCAAGGTTTGCTCCAAGATCATGGACCCGGTCACCACGACCGACGAGCTCATTCCCTCGGGCGAGACGAGCTCCTTCCGCTCCAACCCGCTGGGCCTGGCTGAGTTTACGCTGAGCCGCCGCGACCCGGCCTACGTGGGTCGCTCCAAGGAGGTCGACGCTGTGGAGAAGCGTCGCGTTGCCGGCGAGTCCGCGGGCGACCTGGCGGCGTTCGATGCCGAGCTTGCCGGTGTGTTTGAGGCGCTGGCCGGCGCGGGTGTCGCGGCCGATGCCAAGGCGACCGAGTTCGGTTCCATGATTTACGCCAAGAAGCCTGGCGACGGCAGCGCCCGCGAGCAGGCCGCGAGCTGCCAGCGCGTAATTGGCGGCCTGGCCAACATCGTCCACGAGTACGCCACCAAGCGCTATCGCTCCAACGTGATGAACTGGGGCATGGTGCCCTTCCAGATGGAGGCCGAGCCCAACTTTGAGGTGGGCGATTACGTCTTTGTGCCGGGTATCCGTGCCGCGCTCGATGGCGACCTGAAGGACATCGCCGCCTACGTGGTGCGCGCCGATGGTGCGGTCGAGCAGATTGAGCTTTACATTGCCGATATGACGGCAGAGGAGCGTGCCATCGTCAAGGCCGGCTGCCTGATCAACTACAACAAGTTCAAGGCCGCTGCCGAGTAGCGCACTTAATTGTCCGCCCGGGGCTTACCCTTTCCCGCCCGCTCACGCGCTTCGCGAGGGCCGCGTTCGGGAAAGGGTAAGCCCCGGGCTACATTTCTGCGTTCTCGTTGGGTCTTGAGGGACGCTAATAAATAGACTTGCTTGATGCCGCCTCTGTTATCGGGGCGGCTTCTTTTTGTTGAAAACCACCACAAAGGGGGCAGGCACCTTTGTGGTGGTGGGGACGAGCTCGATGCTGTTGTGATCGTTGAGCGGCATGTTAATGGGCGGCTCTACAGAATTTCATCTGGGCTGGCGGGTTTGGTTGTTTTGGGGATGCCGAGTTTGGATGACGCGAAATCGTCAACATTGTCCTTAATTCCGTCTTTGGTGTAGACAGTGACCATATAGGTGCTGTGTCCGAATTCGCCCTTGTCGCGTGTTGCCCAGGCATCCCAGTAGGCGGCCCCGTTTCGCCCTTTGATTTTTCCGACACGGCGGAGTTCTGTTCGCTTTAATTTCTGGTTGCTATAGATGGTTCGACCGGCCTCCTCGGTGAGCCCGCACTGTCCAAGCATCTTGTCGAGGACTTGGTTCATGTGACGCTCATCGGTGTTTGGTGCGTAGTCGTAGGCGAGGGTGATGAAGTCGAGTGGCTGGTCGTCGATTAGATAGTTTAGCGTCTGAGGTCCAAGGCAGAAATAGGGGGAGCATCCGTCGATCTGACCGAGCAGTGGCAACTTTGACTGCCAACTTCCGGTGGGAATTCCATCTTCGTAAAACACGCCGCGACAGATAAAGGAGAGCGAGGTGGCACGCGAGCCGGCGTCGACCATTCCGCATAAATCGAAGGGCGAGGTGATACCAAGGGAAAAGGGCGTGATGACGATAAGGAAGAGCATCACGATGGGTATGGCGAGAATGGCGATGACGTTGCGACCGGTGGAATGAGGCGGCTTCATATGCGCTCCTCGAGACAAAGATCTGTTGAGGATAGGCAGAAATGGATATGTTCAGAGAGCAATTCAAGTTTAATCTCATTGCGCGAGATGGTCGACCGTTAGCGTCGAAAACCACCACAAAGGTGCCTGTCCCCTTTGTGGTGGTGAGGAGCGCGCGGCTTCTTTTGGTAATAGTGTTAGCTGGCGGTATCATTAGTGCAGGTGGCGAAGGTTTGCATTGTGGGGTGTTTTGCCGTGAGCCGTTCTGCCCGTATTGGATTGATTGTCTTGGCGCTTGCGATCGCTGTGGTTGGCGCGGGCGCTGTCGGTATGGCATTTCTACCTGCTGCGGTGACGGAGCCGGTGGTCAAGCCTGTGACTCAATCTGTCGAACTTCTGACCGGCGACGACAAGCCCGAGACCATTACCGTTGATTTTGATGAGCAGCCGGCTGTGCTGGGTATTAGCAATTATCCGCGTATTCAGCTTGGGGCCATGCGCTATACCACGGATACAAGCCTGATCGATAGGGCGTCCGAGCTACTCAAGGGCAAAACATTTAAGCGTTGGTACGGATATGCGTCCTATCGGGCAAAAGCGAACGACATGGTTGGCGGATGCCACTCGTCCATCGAGCTGGACACTGCAAACGGCGCAAAGTTATGTGATGTCTCGTACGATCCGGGCTACGAGGGCAATGAGGGTCCGGGCATCTACATCATGGACGGCGATGTCGCCTATGTCATGGAGGGCGACCAGACCGAGCTCAACGATTTTATGGGTCAGTGTATCCAAGATGCCTATAAACAGACCTGCTTGCCTGACCCGCAGACTGCACGCGATAGTGGGTCTGCCCGTACATGGCTGTTCGAGGATGAGATGCCCTGGATCGTCGAATCGGGAAGTACGGGTTCGGCGAAGGAGTAGAGACCGCGACCACCACAAAGGTGCCTGTCCTCTTTGTGGTGGTTTTCGGTCTGTCTCGATCTGTAACATCTAGGATCAAAAATGGCTGCTAGATGTTACAGATCGAGACGGTAGTGCGCCTGGGCAGCGGCGGGCTGACATCTCAGTACCCTATCCATCAATCACTCAGAAAATCTTATATATAGAGACTTAGATTTGTGTATAAGATCGTACAAAGCTGGCAACAATACTTCTCGAACAACGTGAAGCCGCCCCGTAGGGCGGCCACCCCAAGAGAGGTGATTCCATGAGAATCGATAAGCTAGCAATGACGTCGCGCGAGGCGCTGCAGACCGCCATGAGCACGGCTGCCGACGCACAGGCCGGCGCGGTGGAGCCGATTCACCTGTTGTCTGCCCTGCTCGGTGCCGGCGAGCGCAATATCTCCGTGATCATCGAGCGCATCGGCGCCGACCCGGCCCAGCTTGCACGCTCCACACAAGATGCCATCGACCACGCGCCCAAGGTTTCGGGCGAGGGTCAGCAGATGGGCCTGTCCAACGAGCTCGTCCGTGTCATCGAAAAGGCCGAGAAGAAGGCCACTAAGATGGGCGACAGCTTTGTGGTGACCGAGCATCTGCTGATGGCACTTGCCGAGGACAAGGGCGAGGCCGGCCGCGTTCTGCGTGACGCCGGCGTGACCAAGGAGCGTATCGAGCAAGTCTACGAGGAGCTGCGCGGCGATGACCGCGTGACGTCTGCCGAGGACAAGACGCAGTTTGAGGCGCTGGAGCAGTACGGTCGCAATATCTGCGACCTGGCCCGCGCCGGTAAGCTCGACCCGGTCATCGGCCGTACCGACGAGATCCGCCGTACCATCCAGGTTCTGTCGCGCCGCACCAAGAACAACCCCGTGCTCATCGGCGAGCCGGGCGTCGGTAAAACCGCTATCGTCGAGGGCATCGCCCAGCGTATCGTGGCCGGCGACGTGCCGAGCACCCTGCGCGACCGCGACCTCATCGAGCTCGACATGAGCGCTCTGGTCGCCGGCGCCAAGTACCGCGGTGAGTTCGAGGACCGCTTGAAGGCTGTGCTCAAGGAAGTGCAAAAATCCGACGGCAAGGTCATCCTGTTCATCGATGAGCTCCACACCATCGTGGGCGCAGGTGCCACTGAGGGCTCCATGGACGCCGGCAACATCCTCAAGCCGGCGCTTGCCCGTGGCGACTTACACGCAATCGGCGCGACTACGCTTGACGAATACCGCAAGTACATCGAGAAGGACGCGGCGCTCGCGCGTCGTTTCCAGACCGTTATGGTGAGCGAGCCTACCGTCGAGGATACCATCTCGATCCTGCGTGGCCTCAAGGAGAAGTACGAGATCTTCCACGGCGTGCATATCACCGATAGCGCGCTCGTGGCGGCCGCCGACCTCTCCGATCGCTACATTGCCGACCGCTTCCTGCCCGACAAGGCCATCGACCTGGTCGATGAGGCCGCAAGCCGCTTGCGCATGGAGCTCGACAGCATGCCGGTCGAGATCGACGCCACCACGCGTCAGCTCACCCAGCTGCAGATCGAGGAACAGGCGCTCATGAAGGAGACCGATGACGCCTCCAAGGAGCGTCTGGAGGTCCTGCGCCAAGAGATTGCCGAGGTCCAGGAAAAGCTCAACGTGCAAAAGGCCGGCTGGCTCAACCAGAAGAACGCCATCGACCACGTGCAGGAGCTTAAGGGCCAGCTTGACGAGGCCAAGAGCGAGGAGGAGCGTGCGACGCGCAACGGTGATCTGGGTCGTGCGTCCGAGCTGCGCTATTCCGTGATCCCGGGTCTGCAGCAGCAGATTCAGGAGTCCGAGGCCGCGCTCGAGGCGCAAAAGCAGCAGGACGGCGAGGGCCTCAACGAACAGGTGACCTCCGACGAGATCGCCGAAGTCGTGAGCGCCTGGACCGGCGTGCCCGTGTCCAAGATGATGCAGGGCGAGCTCGACAAGCTGAAAGGCCTGGAGGGTGAGCTGCATAAGCGCGTCATCGGCCAGGACGAGGCGGTCTCCGCTGTCGCCGCGGCCGTGCGTCGCAGCCGTGCGGGCCTCTCCGATCCGGACAAGCCCATCGGCAGCTTCTTCTTCCTGGGCCCCACCGGCGTAGGCAAGACCGAGCTCGCCAAGGCGCTGGCCGAGTGTCTGTTCGATGATGAGCGCGCGCTCGTGCGTATCGACATGTCCGAGTACATGGAGAAGTTCAGCGTCCAGCGTCTGATCGGTGCGCCCCCGGGATATGTGGGCTACGACGAGGGCGGCCAGCTCACCGAGGCCGTGCGCCGTCGTCCGTACTCCGTGATCTTGCTCGACGAGATGGAAAAGGCTCACCCGGATGTCTTTAACGTGCTGCTGCAGGTGCTCGACGACGGCCGTCTGACCGACGGTCAGGGTCGCCAGGTGTCCTTCAAGAACACGATCATTATCATGACGTCTAACGTGGGCTCCAAGGCTATCGCCGATCTGTCCGGTAAGGACGAGGAGGAGATGCGCCATCAGGTCGACGTCGCCATGGCTCAGACCTTCCGCCCCGAGTTCCTCAACCGTATCGACGATATCGTAGTGTTCCATCCGCTCGGCATGGCGCAGATTGAGAAGATCGTCGACATCCAACTCGCCGACGTCCGCGCGCGCCTGGCCAAGGAGCGCATGACGCTTGCCATCACCCCGGCGGCTAAGCAGATGCTCGCCGTGGGCGGCCTGGACCCGGTCTTTGGCGCCCGTCCGCTCAAGCGTCTGGTTCAGCGCGAGGTCGTGGATGCCATCGCCGCCGCCATCATCGACGGCACGGTGCGCGAGGGCGATCAGGTGACGGTCGATGTCGACAAGGATGGCGGCTTTACCGTCGTGTGCGACAACACGCCGGCGGCCACCTACGAGGTCCCCGACGCCGAGTAGATTTTGGGCCATGCCTTAAAATCTGCCTTTAGAGCAAAACGCCAAGGGCGGCGGATCCGATTGGGTCCGCCGCCCTTTTTCGTGCGACAATCGATGGTGTTGAACGTGAGCACATGGCAAGGAGCTATGCAGATGATGGACAAGAACAAAACGAACACGCCGGCGACCGATGCCGTACCCGCCGCACCCAAGCCTGCGCCTAAGCCGGCACCCAAGCCGCGCGACCCCTATATCCGTGCCGAGAACGAGGACGACGACGGCTACGATCCTTATAGCGATCGTCGCCCCGAGCGCGAGCCCCTCTTCGAAGCTGACCCCTGGCGTTAAGTAGCTCATTTGGGACGGGGCTTTTTTAGCTACTTTGTTTTCGGCTAGAGGCGTTCATGCCTGCCCCCCTCGGCCGCTCGATATCCTCCGGGAGGGGCCACTAATAGAAAACTTGCTTATCCATTAATCAAGATACGCATAATCTTGCTCTCCTGCTAATCAAGAATCGCTATAATCTTGATTAGTAGGAGAGCAAGATTGGAGAATTATGGCATTCAACGACTTGGTGGCTCAAAAAATAAAGGACTTTGAGCAACAGGGGATTCCGCAGGTCTTTGAGCGCGACCTTGATCTGGGCAACCCGCAGGAGCCAAAGCGCGACAACATCGTATATGTGATTGTGGGCGCCCGTCGTTGTGGAAAGACGTATCGCCTGTATCAGGAGATGCGGCGGCTTCAGGGCCAAGGCGTCGAGCTTGACCGGATGCTATATTTCAATTTTGAGGATGAGCGCTTGCGTCCGTATGAGCCATCGCTACTAGCGGACGTGCTCGATACATTCTATGCACTATATCCTGCTGCTCGAGGCGAGGGCACCTACCTTTTCTTTGACGAGATCCAGGAAATACCCGAATGGGGTGCGTTTCTGCGACGCGTGGTCGATACGGAGAAGGCGACCGTTTACGTGACGGGATCTTCTTCTAAGATGCTGTCCTCAGAACTTAAGAGCGAGTTCAGGGGCCGTTCTCTTGTGCGAGAGCTTTTTCCGTTGAGTTTTTCGGAATACGTCCGATATAAGACGGGGAGCGTTCCTGAGTCGAACGCGCCCTTCTCCTCGAGCGATGCAGCGTTACTCCGACACCATCTGGTCGGATATCTCGAGCGAGGGGGATTCATCGCGACACTTGAGCAGACGCCCGCAGACGCGATTCAGCTGCTACAGGAATATGCGTCGCGAACGGTCGCCATGGACGTCGTTGAACGTTACGACGTCAAGAACCCCCGTTTGGCCTCGCTGTTTCTGGCGCGGTGCATGGCATCTTCGGGACGAGAGCTGTCAGTGAACAAAGTGTACAACGAGTTCAAGAGCAGACAGATATCCGTCAGTCGAAATACGCTCAGCGACTTACTTGAGTATTACGAGGACGCCTACCTGCTGTTTTCGGCGCCGGAGTTCACGCGTTCGCTTGCAAATAATACGCGGTCTGCGTCTAAGGTCTACGCCGTCGATCCTGCGATGTTCGGAGCGTTCTCCCCCGCATCGGCATTGGATCAGGGTCAGAGGCTCGAGACCGCGGTGTTCAATGCGCTCAGAAGAAGGACCCCCGCCGTGCGGCCCGGTTCGGTTTGCCGCCTGCTGATTAAAGATAAGAATAAAAGCCATGAGGTGGACTTTGTGGCTGGGGATGCACTGCTCATGCAGGCCTACGGTCTGATTCAGGTAAGTGTGGATATGACAAGCGAGAAAACGCGCGAGCGCGAAATTGCCGCGCTCGATGCCGCGATGGCCCAGTTTGATCTTGGCGAGTCGGCAATCGTTACCATGGATGAGCAGACCGATATTCCATGCAAACACGGCGTGGTACATGCTGTGCCCGCATGGAAGTGGCTCCTTTCCTAATCGTCTATGGATTTGCGAGGCCAGGACTCAGGTGTCATGGTCCGCTAGTCCTGGGCCTTGATGCTCGGCAGGAGAATCTGGGCGAGATAGTCGCTCTCGAGTTTGGTCGCGGCGTCGGCCTTGCCGTCTTTGCCGACCAGGTCGTTCTTGATCTGGCTATAGGTATAGCGGTTGCCGGTCGTAAGCTCGACAAGCTCAATGGCCGTGTCCATGGGGTAGGTCGACACGGGGTCTTGCGTGCGTCCATTAACGGTTTGCGGAATCACGTACGGATAGACAGGGCCGCTGGCGTAGACAGTGTAGCCGTTGCCTAGGCTGATCGTGCCCAAAACCGTATCGCGCTCATCGGGCGTAAAGGTCTCGCCGTCGCGCACGGCGACGAGTGTCACGAGCGGCGTATTGGCGTCGTCGCCCAGATAGATGCATAGCGTGCTGCCGTTTTGCCAAGTCGCGACTTTGCCGTACCACTCAACGGGAATATCGAGCTGATACAGGTTCGTTGCCTTATGCCGAGCATCGGCATCGCGCGCGGCCTGCGCTTCGCTTGCGCTCACGGCGTTGGCGGCGGCATCACGGCGAGCGGTTGCCGCCTGTTGAAGTATCTTGGCGGCCGCGGCAGAGCTACAACCGCCATCCTCGGCATATTTGGCCGCGGCATCGATCTGGTCGTCGGTCACTGTGTCGGCCGAAGGCACCTTGAGCTTAAAGGTGGCCTGGGCACTCAAATCCTGCCCATCGCTCTTGACTGTAACTTGGGCCTTGGTGGTCGGGACGGTGTAGATGGTGCCGTCCGCCGCGATGGGGGAGGCGGCGATGGAGAACGTGTAATCGCCGGGCAGCAGCTTAATGCCGCGACCGTGCTCGTCAACATAGAGTGTTTCGCTCACGGAAGAACCGTCGGAATCCTGCCCGCTCACCTGCACGGGAATCTTGGAGCCAGTTGAGCAGTCGAGGCCCGCGGCATGCACGCCAATCTGCACTGACATCATCGTGTGGGCGTTGGCGGCGACAGCGGCGGCCTGCTCTTGCTGATATCCGTTCCAGGCAGCATAGCCTGCGCCGCCGGCGACGAGCGCGACGGCCACGACGCCGGCGATCATCAGATTGCGGCGCTTGGGTGGCATCTTACGATGACGAACCTCGGCTTCGCGTGCCGAAGGAACGGACGGTAGGGGAATATCGCCCATGGCGATGGTCTCGTCCACGGCAGGTGCAGAGCCCAGGCCGGGAAGCTCGCGGGTCAGCGAATCTTCGGCCGGCAAGCTGTCGAGCAAGATGGTTTCTTCGCTCGTGTCGGATTCGGGCTGGTCGTCGGCCTCGCATTCGGATTCCTCGTGCCCCGCCTCGTCTTTGGTGGGCGCGGCGCCATCGTCTTTTGCATCCTGATCATCGGGCTGCGCCTCGATTTCCGGCTCATCCTGCACATCAACGCTCGAATCGTCAAATGCAATCTCGGCCAGCGTGATCTGGTCTAGGCTCTCCAGGGCCTCGGCACACGCTTCTGCATCTTGGGCCGCATCCTCTTGGCCCATCGTCTCATCTTTCATATATCCCCCAAGCTCAATATCGGGACAACACTGTACCCAAAAATGGAGCTATATAAAGCGCATGCGAAATATAAGATCCGATTTAACCCGAGTGCATCGTTTAGCCGCATCCTCGCGGCAGCAAAAAGCCCCCGGAACGCGGACGAATCACATTCCGGGGGCTCTGCAATGCGTTGAGTTGCGCGGAGCCGGCTACGCGGCTTCGTACTCAAGCGATGTTTGCGCCAGGCGCGTTACTCGGCGTGAGCGTAATCAACCTTGGCGCGACGAGCGGTGGCCTTCTCCCAATCGCTGGTGCCCTCAAAGACATCCTGCTTGTAGGGATTGCGGCCGAGCTTCTTGGCGCGGTAGGCGATGTAGATGATCGCGGCGACGTTGGCGGCCAGTGCAGCGATTGAGACCGCGGTAGCGGCGCCGGGGTCGAGCGTGGAGTGGGTCACAAAGATGGACTCCTCCTGGAAGTACGGGAACACCTGGGCAAACATGCACCAAATAGCCAGCGTAAAGGCGCGGTTCTGGATCCAGCCGCCCTTGTTCCAGATAAAGGCGGCGACGGTGGGCGCCAGCAGCAGCGCAAAGCCGCAGAACCAGGAGTGGGTGGGCAGGCAGTTGTAGGTGTAGCAGAAGTTCCAGATATCGTAGGCGATGATGTAGACCCAGGTCATGTCGGGCCACAGCATGTCGGTCTGATCCTCGGAGGCGTAGACGCTCCACCAACCGGTCATGCAGAAGATGTTGATGATGCCGGCGATGCCGTTGAACACGTTGTTCCAGCCGGCCAGCTGCGTAGCACCTTCGGAGGTGACCCAGGTGGACTCGCCCAGGACAAAGAAGTGATAGGCGCTCTCGAAGTCGGACACGACGGCGATCATGATGTTGATGGCGACGATCACAAACGGCCACGCGCGGAACCAATGCGCCTTGCCGATCTTTCCCCACTGGTACTTAATGGCAATGAAGCCCCAGCACCCGGCCAGCGCCGCGTATACCTTGGCGTAGTGGAACCAGCTGTTCTGGTACACATGGGTGGGGTTGGTGAGCGCCCACTCGGCACCCTGCGAAACGCCGATGGCGATGGCGACGCAGTAGACGGTCATGGCCAGCGGAGCCACGCCAAAGATGATTGCCGCGCCCAGCTTGGTGCGGCGGCCGACCTCGTTGAGCACAATCAGGCCAATAAAGACCATGGCCCAGCCGGCCCAGTGGATAAGGGTATCGCTACCCCAAACATCGAACAGCATGCTGCTCTCCTTTCACACGCCCGCGGCCCCTCTTCTGATCGCGGGCAGTTTGGACAAATGTCGTCAGTTCTGGGGCTTGCGCTCCTGATACTTGGCGGTATAGCCCTCGATATGGAGCGTCGAGGCGATGATTTCCTTGACTGTCTCGTCGGGCACATCGGGGTGCGTGCGGATATACATCAGCAGCCCCATGATGAGGGTGTAGAACGTCTCGTAGACATGGTCGATGCGTAGCTCGTGATGGGCGACAAAATCCACCACGGTGGTATCGCAGATATACTGCGCCACGCGCTGGACCACGTTGTGCAAAAAGCCGCCGTAGAGCGCGCCGCTGCTCGAGGTGAGCGTGCTCGGCAACTCGTGGCCGCTCACGACCAGGCGCTTAAAGAGCGGAGCAACGGTGTCGAGTGCGCCTTCGATGTCGCCAACCGTGCGGCTGGCGTTCCACTGCTCGAGCTCGGCGATAAAGCCGTCGATTGCCTCGTCCATAACGGCGGTGACGGCGGCATCCATATCGGCAAAGTAGTGGTAGAACAGCGAACGCGTGCAGCCAGCCCGCTTGGTCACGGCCGATACCGAAAGATGGGACACACCAAGCTCGGCGCTCACGGCGCGCACAGCGGCGAGGATCTCGCGACGGCGCTCGTCGCCCGTCAGGCGTTTTGCCGCGCTATCGGATGCGGGGACGGCATCGACCACAGAGATATCTGCTGCGTTGTTGCCCATGTTTTGCCGCCTTTCATCCTCTTTTGCCTGACCGTTCGCCTAACAGTCTTGAATATTGTTGACGGTTCGTCAATACTGTTTTTGACACAATGTCAACAATAGCGGGTGAACGGCATGGGGGCATGTCGAACCCGTACAAAGAGGGGCGCCGCGGTCTCGCCGGGCTGTGGCAAGAGAAGGGACGACTATGATTCTCAACGGACCGGGGATTAGCTATACCGAGCCCGATATCGGCGCGGAGTTCGTGCCGCCGATACCGGAGCATCCGCGCGAGGCCATCGTCAAACTGTGTGAGCACTGCACCAACCGCCTGCTGCACCGCGACGAGCTGCTGGGCTACGAGTACTGGTCGTTTGCCGAGGCCGCAACCGACGAGCAGGCCGAAGTGCTCTGCAAGATGAAGATGCGCCGTCCCTATACGCTGCCCGAGATGGTCAAGCTCACCGGCATGCCCGAGGCCGATATCGAAAAAATGCTCGACGACATGAGCTACACGGGTCTGCTCGAGTACAACTGGGAAAACCCCGAGCGCGCCAAGCAGTGGGTGCTGCCCATGCTGGTGCCGGGTTCCGCCGAGTTCCTCAACATGCGCGTGAGCCAGCTCGAGGAGCATCCGGTCTATGCCAAGTTCTTTGAGCAGGCGTCCAAGGGACCGCTGTCCAAGGCCACGCCGATGGTGCCGCCCGGCGGTGCCGGCATCGGCATGCATGTCATTCCGGTCGAGAAGGCCATCGATGCCGCGAGCACCTCGGTGCCGATCGAGCATATCGAGCATTGGCTCGACAAATACGAAGGTAAGTATGCCGCTAGCACCTGCAGCTGCCGCGCGAGCCGTCGCGTGATGGGAGAGGGCTGCGCCGACGACCCGGCCGATTGGTGCATCGCCGTGGGCGATATGGCCGACTACGTGGTCGAGACCGACCGCGGCCATTATGTGACGCGCGAGGAGGTCTACGACATCCTGCGCCAGGCCGAGGACAACGGCTTTGTGCACCAGATCACCAACATCGACGGTGAGAACAAAATCTTCGCCATCTGCAACTGCAACGTCAACGTGTGCTACGCCCTGCGCACTTCGCAGCTGTTCAACACGCCCAACCTGTCGCGCTCGGCCTACGTCGCCAAGGTCGAGAAGGACAAGTGCGTGGCCTGCGGTCGCTGCGTTGAGGTGTGTCCGGCCGGCGCCGCCAAACTGGGCCAGAAGCTCTGTAGCAAAAAGGCTGGCGGACAGGTGCCCGAGTATCCGCGCCAGGAGCTGCCCGATGCCACCAAGTGGGACCACACCAAGTGGTCGCCCAACTACCGCAACGACAACCGTATCGAGACGCATGAGTCCGGCACCGCTCCCTGCAAGACGGCCTGCCCCGCGCACGTTGCCGTTCAGGGCTATTTGAAGCTCGCGGCGCAGGGCCGCTATGACGAGGCGTTGGCGCTCATCAAGCGCGAGAACCCGTTGCCCGCTATCTGCGGCCGTGTGTGCAACCGCCGCTGTGAGGATGCCTGCACCCGCGGTCGCGTGGACGAGGCCGTGGCCATCGACGAGGTCAAGAAGTTTATCGCCCAGCGCGATCTGGATGCCGCGACTCGCTATGTCCCACCTGTGGTGACCCCGACGCGTGCCGGCGGCTTCGACCAGAAGATCGCCATCATCGGCGCCGGTCCGGCCGGTCTGTCCTGCGCCTTCTATCTGGCCGAGAAGGGCTACAAGCCCGTCGTGTTCGAGAAAAACGAGCGCCCGGGCGGCATGCTCACCTACGGCATTCCCAGCTTTAAGCTGCAGAAGGACGTTATCGAGGCCGAGGTCGAGGTCATTCGCCTGATGGGCGCCGAGTTCCGCTATGGCGTGGAGGTCGGTCGCGATGTGACGCTCGACGAGCTTCGCGCGCAGGGCTTTAAAGCCTTTTACGTGGCCATTGGCTGCCAGGGTGGCCGCCTTGCCGGTATTCCGGGCGAGGATGCCGAGGACGTGACCGTGGCCGTCGACTTTTTGCGCGAGGTCAACAGCGGCAAGATCGACGCGCTGCCCGGGCGCACCATCGTGGTGGGCGGCGGCAACGTGGCCATCGATGTCGCGCGCAACGCCTGCCGTCTGGGTTCCGAGCACGTTGAGATGTTCTGCCTGGAGAGCGAGGTCAAGATGCCTGCCAGCGAGGAAGAGCGTCGCGAGGCCATTGAGGACGGCGCGCACATTAGCTGCGGCTGGGGCCCCAAGGAGATTCACCTGGACGAGGCCGGTCGTGTGTGCGGTATCACCTTTAAGCGCTGCACGCGTGTCTTTGACGACGAGGACCGTTTTGCGCCCGAGTATGACGAGAACGACTTGCGCCGTGTCGATGCCGACCGTGTCGTCATGTCGATTGGCCAGTCCATTGTGTGGGGCGACCTGCTGGCTGGCTCCAAGGTGGAGCTCGGCCGCAGCCAGGGTGCCCTTGCCGATCCGCAGACGTACCAGACCGCCGAGCCCGACATCTTTGTGGGCGGCGACGTCTACACCGGTCCCAGCTTTGCTATCGACGCCATCGCCGCCGGTCACGAGGCCGCCGTGTCCATCCATCGCTTTGTGCAGCCGGGCTCCACGCTCACCATCGGCCGCAACCAGCGCCGCTACACCGCGCTTGACCGCGACGATGTTGTGATTGAGAGCTATGACAACGCAAGCCGCGAGGTGGCACGTGTCGACCGCGAGCGCGAGAAGGCTGCGCCCTTTAGCGAGTACGTCGAGACCTTTACCGAGGAGCAGGTGCGCGCCGAGACCGCTCGCTGCTTGGGCTGCGGTGCCTCGATCGTCGACCCCAACAAGTGCATCGGCTGCGGCCTGTGCACCACCAAGTGCGCGTTCGATGCCATCCATCTGGATCGCGATCGCCCCGAGTGCTCCACGATGGTCAAATACGAGCAAAAGCTCCCGAGCCTTGGCAAGTATGCTTTAAAGCGTGCAATCAAAATCAAGTTCGGTCGTAAATAGGTAACCATGGCGGGTAAGGGGACGGCGCAGACTAGATTTCGCTGTCCCCTTGCTTTGAGTTTGCATCGCATCAACCGTTGTTGAAAGGTTTCTACCTTGCATGAATTGGGAATCGTTTATCACATTATTCGCGATGTTGAGAACGTGGCGCGCGCCAATGGCGTGCGTCGCGTTTCGAGCGTCACGCTGCTGCTGGGCGAGGTCTCGGGCGTCGTTCCCGACTTGCTGCTCGACGCTTGGCGCTGGGCGGCAGATAAAAAGTCCATCACGCAGGGCGCGGAGCTTATCGTGGAGCCCGTCGAGGCCGTGACGCATTGCGAGGCGTGCGGCCGCGACTATGCGACAGTCGAGCACGGCAAGACCTGCCCCCATTGCGGCAGTGGCGATACCTATTTGCTCCAGGGCCAAGAGGTCATGATCAAGCAGATCGAGACCCCCGACGAGGATCCGGCAGACGCTGCCCCCGGCGGCCCTTCTGACGCCCCCGACGCCGTCGACGCCGCTAACCCTCTCCACATCGTCTAGCCCCTAGTCGTTGGGGACGTTCTTGTTTGACTAGTCGTTTAAGAACGTCCCCAACGACTACTTGCGCTAGAGCATAAGTTATACAATTAGTCAAGTTATGTCTGTTTAAACAAAATAGCGGCACGCAGGCGCATTGGGATTAACCTAAAAGCGGCGTTAATGAACAGAGTGTCTGTATATATCTGTGAAAGTAATTGGGAAATCACGTTTTAGTAGGCAATGAGCTGTAAATCAGCAACGTAATCAATTTGTAACAAACTTAGACGTTTAAACAAATAATGCAACCGTTTGCGAATTTAGCTATAAATCCACAAGGCGAACAGGTATACTCCTTTATTGTCGTGTAGGAAATACGTAGACAAAAAGGAGGTTATGTGATGGTAAGTATTGTTCTTGCTAGCCATGGTGACTTGGCGGCTGGAATCAAGCAGACGGGTTCGATGGTCTTTGGCGATCAGCCGTCTGTTGCCGTGGTCTCGCTCGAGCCGAGCATGGGCCCCGACGACTTCCGTGCCAAGGTCGAGGAAGCAATCGCTTCCTTCGAGGACCAGGAGCAGGTGCTCTTCCTCGTTGATCTGTGGGGCGGCACGCCGTTCAACCAGATCAGCGGGCTCATCGAGGGCCACGATTCCTGGGCTATCGTCACCGGTGTCAACCTGCCTATGCTCATCGAGGCATATTCGCAGCGCTTTGACGCAAAGAACACTGCACATGCGATCGCAAAACATCTCGTGACTGAGGCTAAGGCTGGCGTGCGCGTCAAGCCCGAGTCTCTGGAGCCCGAGGAGAAGAAGCCGGCTGCGGCCGCCGCTGCTCCTGCGGGTGCCATTCCTCCGGGAACGGTGATCGGCGACGGGCACATCAAGATCGCCCACGTCCGTATCGACACGCGCCTGCTGCATGGTCAGGTGGCCACCACGTGGACCAAGCAGATCAACCCCAACCGCATCATCGTGGTCTCCGACGGCGTTGCTCACGACGAGCTCCGCAAGACCATGATCGAGCAGGCTGCCCCTCCGGGAGTCCACGCCAACGTCGTGCCTATCAAGAAGATGGCCGAGGTCGTCAAGGACACGCGCTTTGGCGACACCAAGGCGATGCTGCTGTTCGAGAACCCGCAGGATCTGCTCAGGGCCATCGAGGCCGGCGTCGACATCAAGGAAGCCAACATCGGTTCCATGGCCCACTCCAAGGGCAAGGTCGTCGTCACTAACGCTGTCGCTATGGGCGATGACGATGTCAAGACCATCGAGGCTCTCAAGGCCAAGGGCGTCAAGTTCGAGGTCCGCAAGGTTCCTTCGGATTCCTCCGAGGATCTCGACGCCATGTTGAAGAAAGCTAAGGCCGAACTGGCCGCTCAAGCATAGTAAAGGAGGGTCCGATACATGTCTGCAATCACTATTCTGCTTGTTGCGATTGTCGCGTTGCTTGCCGGTATGGAAGGTATTCTGGATGAGTTCCAGTTCCATCAGCCGCTCGTGGCATGCACGCTTATCGGTCTCGTAACCGGTCACCTTCAGGAGGGCATCCTCCTGGGCGGTTCGCTCCAGATGATGGCCCTTGGCTGGGCTAACGTCGGCGCCGCCGTCGCGCCTGACGCCGCTCTGGCCTCGGTCGCTTCTTCGATCATCATGGTGCTCGCCCTCAACGGTGGCGCCACCGATTCGGCCAAGGCCGTTACCGCCGCCATCGCCGTCGCCGTCCCGCTGTCGGTCGCTGGTCTGTTCCTGACCATGATCTGCCGTACCCTGGCTACCGCTATGGTTCACGGCATGG
Source organism: Collinsella sp. AM36-4AA (assembly GCF_003467795.1). Taxonomy (NCBI): domain Bacteria; kingdom Bacillati; phylum Actinomycetota; class Coriobacteriia; order Coriobacteriales; family Coriobacteriaceae; genus Collinsella; species Collinsella sp. AM36-4AA. The sequence goes on along the minus strand of NZ_QSHS01000006.1, from coordinate 45,872 downwards.
ACGCCTGCGCCGAGAAGGGCGACTTCGCCGGCATCGAGCGTTGGCAGTACGCCGGCATCCTCATGCAGGGTGTTCGTATCGCCATCCCGGCAGTACTTCTGTGCATCATCCCGGCCGAGGCCGTTACCAACGCGCTTAACGCTATGCCCGATTGGCTGTCCGGCGGCATGGCTGTCGGCGGCGGCATGGTCGCTTCCGTCGGTTACGCCATGGTCATCAACATGATGGCCACCAAGGAGACCTGGCCGTTCTTCATCCTCGGCTTTGTCCTTGCTGCCATCCCTCAGCTCACGCTGATCGCCCTTGGCCTCATCGGCATCTCCCTTGCCCTCATCTACCTTGGCCTTAAGGATCTGGCCAAGCAGGGTGGCGGCATGGGCGGTGGCTCCGGTGACCCGCTCGGCGACATTCTGAACGATTACGAGTAGGAGGGGAGTGATACATATGGCAGAGAACAAGATTCAGCTCACCAAGGCTGACCGTAAGAAGGTTTGCTTCCGTCATCAGTTCCTTCAGGGCTCGTGGAACTACGAGCGTATGCAGAACGGCGGCTGGTGCTTTGCAATGATCCCTGCGATCAAGAAGCTCTACACCAGCAAGGATGACCAGATTGCCGCTCTTAAGCGCCACCTGGAGTTCTATAACACCCACCCCTATGTTTCCGCCCCCGTCATTGGCGTTACCCTCGCCCTCGAGGAGGAGCGCGCCAACGGCGCTCCGATTGACGACGTCGCCATTCAGGGCGTCAAGGTCGGTATGATGGGCCCGCTCGCCGGCGTCGGCGACCCCGCCTTCTGGTTCACCCTTCGCCCGATTCTGGGCGCACTGGGCGCTTCCCTGGCCCTGTCCGGCAGCATCGCCGGTCCGCTGCTGTTCTTCTTCGCGTGGAACATCATCCGCTACGCCTTCCTGTGGTACACGCAGGAGTTTGGCTACAAGGTCGGCTCCTCCATCGCCAAGGACCTCTCCGGCGGTCTGATGGGCAAGGTCACCGAGGGTGCTTCCATCCTGGGTATGTTCATCATCGGCGCCCTGGTCGAGCGCTGGGTGTCCATCTCCTTCACCCCGGTCGTCTCCAAGGTCACGCAGTCTGCTGGCGCCTATATCGACTGGGCCAACCTGCCCGCCGGTTCTGAGGGCATCAAGCAGGCACTGACGATGTACAGCTCTGTCGGTGCCAACGCACTCGACCCGGTGAAGGTCACCACGCTTCAGGCCAACCTCGATCAGCTCATCCCCGGCCTTGCCGCCGTGTGCCTGACCCTTCTGGTCTGCAAGCTCCTCAAGAAGAAGGTCAGCCCGATCGTCATCATCCTGGCTCTCTTCGCCGTCGGCATCATCGGTCGCGTCTGCGGCTTCATGTAAGCACGCTTCGGCTTAAGACCGAGAGTTGCTAGGCAAGGGCTTTTGAGCCATTGAAACGGACCGCACCCGGTGGGTACACTGGATGCGGTCCGATTGTTTTTATTGGAGGGCGAGGCGCGTATGGCGCAATCTCAGAACAGCACGGTCGATTTGGCAACGCCGGCAACCTGCCTGATGGGGCTTACCAGTCACGGTAACGTGATGGTGGGCAATAAGGCGTTTGAGTACTATAACGAGCGTAATCCCGAGGATTATATCCAAATCCCGTGGGACGAGGTCGACTATATTGCCGCCGAGGTTTTGCGCGGCACCAAGAAGATTACGCGTTTTGCCATCTTTACCAAAGAGAATGGCCACTTTACGTTTTCGACGCGCAATGACAAGGAAACGCTTCGCGCGGTGCGTAAGTACATTGACGAGGACAAGCTCGTTCGTTCGCCCGACTTTATCGATGTGACGGCCAAGGGCGCCAAGAGCATCCCCTCCGTCATCAAAAGCCTCTTCCATAAAGGCGACTAGCTCCCCATAAGTTGTGGTGAAATAGCTCTGATATACGGCTTTAGATGCTTTAGGCAGGAACTATTCCATCGCAACTTCGAAGTCTAGTCATGCGACGTATAGCGATGCAGTAAATCTGCTACACTAGTACAACATGCCTCCGTAGCTCAGGGGATAGAGCACCGCTCTCCTAAAGCGGGTGTCGACGGTTCGAATCCGCCCGGGGGCACCAGAAAAATCGCAGGTCAGGAGTTAATTTTGCTTCTGACCTGTTCTGGTTTTAGGGTTAAGAACTGCTTTTGTTTGTAAATCTGGTAAGTAAATAATTTAACTTACCGAGTTTTCCACTGAAAACAGGAAATCACCATTTTGGGGATAAAAAGTTTTCAACAGCCGTTAGTCGGTTCCATTTTGGTGAAGCGCTTCCTCAATTTGGGTAAAAAATTTCACCATTTTGATGATTCGGCTGCTTTGAGTTTTTGATAAAAACGCCTGTTCAGAAGCTTGCGCAATACCCATTTTGGTGAAACCAATTAATAGAGAAATATACTATAAAGATATAGGGACGGCGATGCCGTCCTCTTCGCTCGCGAAGCTCGCTGCGCGGCCACGTACCGTGTCCTTGCCGCCGACTAAGCCGTCGATAAAGATAGGGACAGCGATGCTGTCCCCCTTCGCTCGCGAAGCTCGCTGCGCGGCCACGTACCGTGTCCTTGCCGCCGACTAAGCCGTCGATAAAGATAGGGACAGCGATGCTGTCCCCCTTCGCTCGCGAAGCTCGCTGCGCGGCCACGTACCGTGTCCTTGCCGCCGACTAAGCCGTCGATAAAGATAGGGACAGCGATGCTGTCCCCCTTCGCTCGCGAAGCTCGCTGCGCGGCCACGTACCGTGTCCTTGCCGCCGGCTACGCCGCCGATTTATTCGCTCACTTCGTTCGCTGATTGATGGACTAATCCGATTTATCGCTGACACCAGTCATAAGTGCAGCAATTGATATGTTGAATCCATTGGCAATTTTAGAGAGGTTAGAAAGACTGACATTTCTTCGTCCGACTTCAATGCTCGCGTAGTAGGAACGATCCATCTCAATCAAATTGGCGAACTGCTCCTGGCTGTACCCGAGTCCAGCGCGGAGCTCTTTGCATCTCATGCCGAATGATTTCTGAAGCGTCTTCGTATCCATGACAAAAAGAGTCATGGATTGTTGTATTTATGCCAACGGACTATATACAACAATCCCTGTTAAGGCGCATAATTACCTTTATTGGAAAGAGTTCTGATGCCCAGTCGGATAGGGCACGGAAAAGGAATGGAACAGCACAATGACTCAGGGAAAGCATTTCGCTGCCGGTGGCGATCACTTCGCCGCACTGCCAAGCAAAAAGATTCACACTCCGAAGGGGATCGCGCGTCTGACCGTCACCGCGGCGACCATGGCCGCCATGACCGGATCGAGCCTCATCTCACCGTTCACGGCATTCGCCCAGACCGGTGACGGGGGCACGCAGCACCCCGCCGTGATGTCGCCGATCGCCGCCCACGCCGGCGCGGCATCCGGTGCCGGCGCGAAATCCGCCGCACAGACCATCGCGGACCTGCAGAAGGCAGTCGACGAGGCGAAGGCGAAGGAGGACGCCGCCAAGGCATCCTACGATGAGGTCGCCGGCCCCTACAACGAGGCGGCTTCCGCCCGCGACCAGGCCAAGGCATCCTACGATTCTGCAGTCAACGCCGGTACGGCAGCCGACCGTGCGGCAATGGACGAGTACGCCCGTCAGGTCGCGGAGGGCAAGGACGCCGCCGATGCCGCCGGCAAGCACCTCGAGCAGGCGAAGGCGGGTCTCGCAGACGCCAAGGCAGATGCATCCGAGAAGGACGAAGCGTACCAGTCCGCCATCAAGGCGGCCCAGAATGCCAAGGATGCCCTCGATAAAGCCAAGGCAGATGCCGTAAGCGCCACCCCGGAGGCAATCAGTGCCGCCGAGCAGGCCGTGCGTGACGCCCAGGCTGCCGTGGACAGGGCACAGGCCGAACTTAACAACGCCAACACGACGCTTGCCGATGCTCAGTCCAAGCTGGTTGCGGCCCAGTCTGCAAAGGATGCCGCCGATTCTGTCCTCGCTGCAGCCAAGCAGAACAAGGACGCGGCGGATGCGAAGGCCGCAGCCGCCAGCGCCGCCTACGAGAAGGCGAAAGCCGACCTCGCTGCAGCGGAGGCAGGTGCCAGCGGTCCGGAGTACGATGCGGCAAAACAGAAGGTCGCGGACGCAGAGGCAGCCCTCGCCGCCGCACGAGCGGCACAGTCCCAGTGCGAGTCCGAGCTCGAGCAGGCACAGTCCGCTGCGGCAACGGCACAGGCCGATCTGAATGATGCCCAGGCGTCCCTCTCCGTAAAGCAGCAGGCCGCGGCCGATGCCGAATCCGGTGTGAACGCCGCCCAGTCCGCACTCGATGCCGCGAACGCCGACCTCGATGCCGCCAAGCAGGCGAACGTCGACGCCATCTCCAAGCTGGATGCCGCGAAGCAGGCTGTCAAGGACGCTGAGTCCGCCAAGGCGGCCGCCGACGTAGAGCTCGCGAACGCCAAGGCGGCGAAGGATACCGCAGACGCTGCCGTGACCGCCGCCCAGCAGAAGGTCGACGAGGCACGGGCGAAACTCGATTCCGCCGACGCGCAGCTCAAGCAGGGAGCCATCGGCTTCTTCCGTGCCATGGGTGCCGATGACGCAGTCAACATCATCCTGAACGCCAAATATGCCGGAAAGACCGAAGTCGGCAACTCCAAGGACGCCACGTCCCTTGATAACATGCTCAATGCGATCAGGTGGATGAAGTCCGTCAACGACTACCGCAAGTCGGTCGGCCTGTCCGAGCTCCATGTCACCTACAAGCTCATCGCCGGTGCCATTGCGGATGCCAACTACAGCGACACCGTGCTCGATCATGCCCGTCAATATGATTTTGCCGAAAATCTGGCATGGAATTACGGAATCGATCCGAGTGGGCAGTGGATCGAGCAGGAGAAGGGCTTTTTCGACAAGGCAACGGAGGCCCTTTATGGAGTCACCGGTCTTGTCGGCAAGGATGCCTATGATTTCTATGCAAAGAACGGCGTCGCAATCAACCATTGGATTGCAGACAACTGCCGCTGGGAGAACGGCAGCAGCGGCACCGTCGGCCATTACATGAACATCATCAATCCCGAACTCGCCGTTATGGGAATGGCAACCTGCACCAAGGGCACCATGTCCGGGCTTCAGACGCAGTGCTACACCGCAGAGATCTCCGGCTGGTCCGGCTCCGGTTGGAACATGAACCCCATCTCCGTCGACGAGTACGAGCAGAAGCTGATCTCCTATATCAACGGTCTCAAGAACGCCAAGAGCGCACTCGACGCAGCCAAGGCCGATCTCGCATCCAAGCAGCAGGCAGCCGCCGGCGCCGCCACAACCGTCCAGCAGAAGCAGGTCGCAGCGGATTCCGCACAGGCAGACGTCGATGCCGCGAAGCAGGACGTCACCGATGCCCAGCGTGCCGTCGATGCCGCAAAGGCCGATCTCGCCGCCAAGCAGCAGGGCGTCACGGATGCCCGAGCTGGGTTGGATGCGGCGAAATCGAGCCTCGATGCCGCCAACGCGGCAGTCGTTACGGCAAAGTCGACCGTCCAGCAGAAGCAGGTCGCCTTTGATGCCGCCAACGCAGCCGTAACGACCGCACAGTCTAAGTTGGATTCCGCCAAGGCGGACACCGCTGCTAAGCAGCAGGGCGTGGACGATGCGAACGCCGACCTCGCGAAGTTCTTCCAGGACGTCGCCGACGCCAAGAAGGCGGTCGATACCGCAAAGAGCGTCCATGACGCGGCGGCAGCCGATCAGGTCGAGAAAGCGACCGTCCTCGCCGCCGCCGAGCAAAAGGCGGACGCCACCGCACGCGCCCTCGCGGATGCCCAGCGTGCCGTCGATGCCGCAAAGACCGACACCGGCGTTGCCGCCGACAGGCTTACCGGCTCCCAGACCGATCTCGAGGACGCACAGTCGAACCTCGACATCCTCACCGGTCTTGCCGCGAAGCTCGCAGAGGCACAGCAGCGCGAGCAGGATGCAGTAAGGGCCGTCAATGACACCAAGGTCGAACTCGATGCCGCGAAGGCAGCCGCCGGCGCCGCCGAGTCCCTGGTCTCCGCCGCCGAACAGGCGAAGGCGCAGGCAGACGCCAAGCTGTCGAAGCTGAACTCCATCGATGCCGGCGCGGCGATCGCTTCCGGCCGTGACGCGAACGCGGATGACGCCCTCAACGCGCTTTTCGCCGCAGCAGTCGAGGCACGTGCCAAGGTCGCGCCCGCCAAGGCCATCCTGGACGAGAAGCAGACCGCGGTGGACGAGCTCCAGCCCGGCTATGATGCGGCACTCGCCGCCTACGAGTTGGCGAAGTCCGACCGCATCGCAGCGGAGCAGAAGCTTTCCGATGAGATCGCACGACAGGAGGCAGAGGAGGTCGCAAAGCAGCAGGCGGCATACAGCCCGAAGCACCTCGCCGGCACGGATACCGCCCAGACCGGCAGCCTCGCCCAGACCGGTGACCGCGCGGGACTCATCGGCGAGACGTTCGTCATCGGCGGTACCGTCCTCGTGGCGACCGGCGTCTTCCTCGACCGGAAGAAGCGCCGCGAGCAGATGTAAAAGCGAGTCGGGCGTTGGATATCGGCTAGTGTCCAACGCCTGGTTTCATGGACAGGGAGATCGGTGTGAGAACAAAGGCTATTATCGTTGCGCTTCTGGTGTGCCTTTCGGCACCTCAACTTGGATGTGCCAGCGTTGCAAAGCAAGGAAGCGGCTCTACGGAAAGGGCCGCCACAGCGGTAAAGAATAAAGACAAAAAGAAGCCAAGCGAAGAAAAGGCGGCGCAAACCTCTGGAACCAAGAACGAGGAGAAGAAAGAATCCGACGACAAGGACCAGAAGTCCGATGACTCCAAGAAGGAGGATAACAAGTCTTCCGATTCCTCGAAGTCGGACAGCAAGGGCGATTCCTCCCAGTCCAAGCAGAATTCCGGCAATTCGCAGGGCTCTGGCAGCAACAATTCCTCTTCCAACGGCGGTAGCCAGAAGAAGTGGGTTGCCGAGCAGGGCCACTGGGAGACTGATTACAGCCAGGTCTGGGTGCCGAATGTGGTATATACGCGTCATGAACGTTACATTTGTAGTGCATGCGGTGCATCTTTCGATTCTATAGCCGCTTGGTCAGCTCATAGTGACGCAATGTGGGAACAAGGTCAAGACCATGGAGCATATATCAATGATTCGTATACTACCTCTGAGGACCAGGGACATTATGAACAGAAGGCTACGGGGCAGCATTGGGTCGTCGATGTTGCCGGTCACTGGGAATGATGGACATATGTTCCTCTCCTCTTACATTCGGTAAATGTTAATTTGCGGGCGGCCGGTTCGGCCGCCTTTTTTAGACGCCCAGTCTGGGAGCAAACGATAGGAAAGCAATCAAACGAGAGGCCGTTCCAAAAGAATTCGGCGGTGCCGGATGCTTCGGGCAAAACCTTCCGCAAATCGGTAAGGTCTTCCATCAACTTGCTCCAGCCCTCGCCCGGAGTCCGCTACAGCGAATTTCTAACACTCAGCATCCTTCGCGTTAAAAATTCGCTTCCGCTCACGGTCTCCGCTGACACTACGACACCGCGAAGCCTTTCGCTCGAAACGAGGCCTCTCATTTCGTGTCTACGCTACGCTTCGCCCAATCGCCGTCCCGGTGATTGCAAGATTGGTGTTGGGCTAGATAAATGGGGCCATACTCGCCCCCTTTATCTGCCAACACATCTTGTTTAACACCTCACACGGCGATAAAGTTAGAAATGAAGTTCGCCTTCATTTCTCTAAGGGAAGCGACGGCGTCACTTCAAAAATCGGCGCGACGTCAGTCGCTCCTAAAAAGGAAAGCAATCTCATATCGGTTTTGAATCGGTGGCCTCACCGATTCGCTCTGCTTTCCTGGGGGCATGAATGATGAGTTGCAAACGTCCGTACACCGTTAAGGCGACACTCACTTCTGAAGAATACGAAACGCTTTCCGCTTTGGCAGAAAAGGCGGGCATGACGAAAGCCGAATTCATTCGCTATGCACTGATTCATTGGAATGAATCGTTCGATGATCTAGCCATTTCCAAAAATAAGAACGGTGGCCGTAGCAAAAAGCTGCAAACCGTTTCAGAGGATTCGAACGAAAAGCGCTCGGCGGTTATTTACGTCAAAGTCACCGATGGCGAGCACGAGGCGATTCGCAAGCAGGCGGATGCGCTCGGCACGACCGTCAGTGCGTATGCCCGCCGCGTGATGCTGGCCGGGAAAATCGAGATGATCGATTTCGATATGAGCCAGGTCGCAAAAATCTATCACGAGCTGTATCGCGAGGGGACGAACCTCAACCAGCTGATGTACTTCGTGCACGCGCAAGGTCTTCCGGCCTACAACGAGAAGGCAGTTTTCCGAACGCTTGAAAAGGTTTACCAGAACGCCCGCAAAGTCACTCTCTTTATCGAAGAACTCGAACAGCGCTATTTCGTCGGCGGTGATCAAAATGACCGTCGTTAAGCAGAAAGGTGTTTCGTCCGAGCGCTATGCGAAGAACGTGCGCAAGTACATTAACGGAAAGTACGCTTTGGCCCGCGGCGGCTGGAACCTCGCGAACCGAAAGTACTGGTTTTCCGAGATGGCTATGACGCGGAAGATGTTTCATCACGACAGGCCTGCGCGTGCCGGCGCGAAGAACATAACGATGCTTCATCAGGTTCTTGCGTTTCTTCCCGAGGAGTGCAGCTGCAACGGAGGCAAGATGACCCCCGATGCATGTATGGCCTACGCGGAGCAATGGCTTGCGAAACACTACCCGCATCAACAAGTGATTGTCGCCTTGCATGAGGAAAGCGATAAGGCGGGAAAACGTTACGCGGTCCATATGGCGATTAACCGCACGGATCTTTTGACGGGTAAGCGTTGCGAGACGGGTGGGCGTCGCGGAAAGTACGAACGCGCTGCGTGGGTTCGTGAAATGGACAAGGCCTGGAATCTCGCTCAGCTCGAAAAGGGAAAGAAGAACTCGAAGATTCGAGACCGACAGCCGCGCGACACTGAAAAGAAAATTGTCGATCGGGGAGAGTACAGCTATAAAAACAATTTGCGCGAGTTGATCCATATTGCAATCAACGACTATCACCCGAAGACTATGGAGCAGTTCAAAAAGTTACTTGCCTCATGGGGCGTAGAGATTTTCATTAAGAACAACCGAGTCTATGCGACGGATCTCGATATCAAGGAGGCCGGCAATCCGAAATGCACTTTCAACCTGACCCGTCTTGACGGGCGGTTTGCGATCAAGCAGCTTGAGGCGGCCTTTAAAAATAACGTGCTGGAAGCCGAGCGAGCCCTTCCTTATGAGAGGCGTTGCGAGATTTACATTCAACGGCTTAAGAAAGCGTATTCGGCGTGGGTCGAGCAGGCAGAGGCGAGCAAGGGCGTCGCCTACAATCTCTTCCCTAAGTTCATCGCACCGAAGTGCGATGAAGATCTGCTCGAGGATCCGGCGGTTCGTGATGAGCTTCTTGCCCGGCGCGGTTACGCAAGGGAGATTCGAAACCGTTACGCCGGCGCCGTTCCCGATGCTGGCGATGACCGCGTTCGCGCCGCAGGCCGAGCCCATGGTGGCAACATCGACATCTCGCCGCAGGTCGATCGTGCGGTCGACCGAGGCGATTACGCTCGCGGAGACACGCCTCGCTAGTTTTGGAGAGCCTATCGTCGGTGCCCTAGCGTGCTGCCATCCAGTGCCGATTCTTTCATGCTCGCAATTCGGCGAGGGTGAGGAGTATGAATTGATCGGCGGGAGTCAGCCGCTCTGATAGAATCGTCCTTGCTGTCGGCAGCCCTCGTGCCGGGCAGAGCCCTCCATTCGATGGGAGGTGATGCCCATGACCGATTTCACCGAGCTCGTGAAGCTCCTGACCGCTACGGTCTCGCTCCTCACGGCCCTTGTCGGCCTTTCCAAGGCACTCAAGCAGGGCTCGAAGCCCAAAAAGAAAGGCCACCGTCGCTAAGACGATGACCTAACTCTATTAAGCAACGGCTCTGCCCAGCTCACTACAACTTGGGCTGCCGTCGGCACCATTCTACCCTTCTGACGAGGAATTCGTCCATATTTCAAAAATCGAATCCTGTTCGCGCGTGGGCGCGTGGGCGTAAACTTTTAGTTGGGCAAACCCGACAGATTGGAGCTTGAAACATGAGGGATATGCACCTCATGTCGCTCATAAAACGTCTCCTGACCTCGAAGGAGAACGTTTTTTAGCGACAGAAGGAGACATAAATATGATCTGGTTTACCAGCGACACCCACTTCGGGCATGAGAACGTGCTGAAGTTCACCGACCGCCCGTGGGAGACGATTTGGCAGATGAACGACGCCATCGTCGACAGCATCAACGGCAGGGTTGCCGTGGACGACGAGCTCTACATCCTGGGTGATTTCTCATTCAAGATGACCGCCCAGGACGCCTACGGGCTGCGCAAGCGGATCGCCTGCAGGCGCATCCACCTCGTCCCGGGAAACCACGACAAGGACTGGACCCAGCCGGCGGTCGCGGGCGCCTTCACCGTGGAGCCGCCGATCTGCGTGCTCAAGATCGACGGGCAGAAGATCGTCCTGAGCCATTACCCCATGGCCGACTGGCAGGGCATGAGCCATGGATCGTGGCACCTCCACGGGCACATCCACAGCAGCGGCGGCGCGTACAACGAGTTCAACCGCAAGCAGGGCCTTCTGCGCTACGACGTCGGTTGCGATGCCAACGGGCACTCCCCGGTGAGCCTCGACGAGCTGAGGGAGTGGTTCGCCGGAGTCGGCGAGCCGTGCGGCCGGGTGAAATGGCCCTGGTGGGTCAACGAGACCGGCGACAGGCAGGTCGAGCGCGAGCTGGCGGCGTACAAGAGGGAAGAGGTGATTCGATGACGGTCTATGTGACGGGCGACATCCACGGTGGGCTCGACATGCAAAAGCTCCGCGACTGGGAGCTTGGGGATAGCCTTACCGGCGATGACTACCTCATTGTCGCCGGCGACTTTGGCTTTCCGTGGGATTTCTCTGCCGAGGAATGCGCCGATATCGCCTGGCTGGAGTCGCGCCCCTACACGGTGCTGTTCGTCGACGGCAACCACGAGCGCTTCGATCACTGGGCGGAGCGACCCATGGAACTGTGGCACGGTGGGCTGACGCAACGCCTGTCGGATACTTCGTCTATCCGCCGCCTCATGCGCGGGGAGGTCTTCGAGCTCGACGGCTCGACGGTCTTCACCATGGGCGGTGCCACGAGCGTGGACAGGGAATACCGCGTGCCGTATTCCAGCTGGTGGCCTCAGGAGCTTCCGGACGAGCGCGAATTCGATGCCGCGCGGGCCAAGCTCGACGAGGTCGGCTGGAAGGTCGACTGCGTCATCACCCATACCTGCGCCACGCGCATGCTCTCGCCGACGCTCTACCCGGACCCGGGCTGGGAACGCCCTGATGTGGACCGGCTGACCGGATTCCTCGACGAGATCGAGGATCGCCTGGACTATAAGCACTGGTATTACGGTCATTTTCACCGAGACGGCAACCCGGACGAACGGCACACGGTGCTGTATGACCGGATCGTGAGGCTCGGGGACAAACTCCTGCCGTGGGGTGCGTACTGATGACGGTCTATGTGACAGGCGACGTGCACGGCAGGGCCGAGTACGGGTCCAGCCGGTTTGCATTCAAAAATTGGCCGCTGGGCCGGACCCTGACGCGCGATGACGCGGTGATCGTGGCCGGCGACTTCGGCTTTGTCTGGGATGGCTCGAATGCTGAGAGGTATTGGCTCGACTGGTTCGAGTCGAAGCCCTGGACCACGTGTTTCGTAGACGGCAACCATGAGAACCACCACGCCCTGGCCGGGCTGCCGGTGCGGGAGTGGAACGGCGGGCTCGTCCATGAGGCACGACCGCACGTGCTGCACCTGATGCGCGGAGAGGTGTTCGATATCGACGGGCTCACAGTCCTTGCCATGGGCGGCGCCGCGAGCAACGACAGGCAGTATCGCAAGGAGGGGAGGAGCTGGTGGCCCGAGGAGATGCCGAGCGAGAAAGAGACGGAACACTGCCGCTCCTCGCTCGACCGCGTGGGCTGGAAGGTCGACTACGTTGTGACTCACGAGGCTCCTGCTGCCCTGGCTAGAGAGCTGTGTCGCGAACGCGGACGTGAGTACCGCGGGGATCCGCTGCAAACCTTCCTGGGTGAGCTCGACGGACGGCTCGGCTACCGCGTCTGGTTCTTCGGTCACTACCATCGCGATAAATGGTGCGACACCAGGCATCGCCTTATCTATCGAGACATCGTGCCGATCGAAGATGCTGCGCCCGGTTCTAGAAACCTTCTAAAAGCGCTCTAGAAGGTTTCTAGAAATCAGTTACCTGACAGGAAGGGCGCGGGACTACTCGCCCCTCATCTTGGTCATGACCTCGACCTTGGCCTCGGCCACGGTCGCCCGCCGCTCGGAGGCGGCGAGGCGGTCCTTGAGGGCGGCGACTTCGGCCATCAGGTCGCGCTGGGCCAGGAGCGCATCGCTCAGCTCGGCTTGGGCTTTCAACGCGGCGTCACGCTCGACGCGCAGACGCTCGATCTCATCGGACATGGCCTCAGCCTCGGCGTGGAGCTGGACGACCTGCCTGCTGAGCTCCCTGGCATCGGCGAGGTATCTGACGCTCGCGGCATGGAGCTCATTGTTTTCGAGCTCGATGCTCGCGGTGTCGAGCTCGAACTTCTCCTCGATAAAGGCGACCCGCTCATTGCAGTCGGCCTCAAGTCTTTCGTTCCGGTCTCTCGCCTCGACGAGCTTGCGGTTGAATTCGTCGAGCTGGGCCCTGAGTAACGCGTTCTCGGTCTTGAGATCGGCGGTCTCGCGCAGCAGCTTCTCTCGCCAAGCCTTTTCAATCTGCTCGGCGGCCTCATCGAGGACGTCCTTCGCGCCGGGCGTCTCGCTGATTTTTCTGTCGTTCGGGTTGTCTGTCATCGTGCGGCACTCCAATCAACAATGGGCATGGCTCCGCCATGCCGTACGGCTGGGAACAAATACGCGGCCGCTGTTGAGTTGTGTTTGTCCTGCGCTTGGTGAGTTCTAAAAGCGTCTCAAGTCATACGTTCACGCAGGTTTTCGATTGGAGAAATACCGCACGTTTTCATGGTATCACGTGCCTTAAAGAACATGAATGGGCGGTCATATCGATTCGTTGAAAATAGCACCTACGACGTGCTGGTGGCGGGAGAGTGATGGCGTTAAAGATGTCGAGAATGATTATGGGAGTATTTTAGATGCAGGTATGAGAAAGGGTCGAATCGAAGTGTCTGGCCGGACGCCAATTGTCCGGGAACTGTTTCGGTTCGACCCTGCTTCATTTTACATCCGCGGCATGTTTTTGTAGACGCCTGGCGATTACCGACCTTCACGACCTCGATGACGGTTTCCCCGTCCTCGATTCTTGCCAGATTGCGGTAGACATGCTGCGTGAATGGTCGGATATCATTTGAGCCAGAATCATCTTCTATTGAAGCGGATTCTGGCTCAGTGGTTTTTAACTCGGTTGTTTGACAGAAGCCCACGTCGATAGTCGGGCTGTGGACTTAAGATTTCGGGGGCTCCCAAGCGTTTTCGATCGCGGCGCGGTAGATTGCAGCGTAATTAAGCATCCAGCTGCCATCACCAGTTTTTTGAATATACCCCTTATCCTTTAGAGAAGTATAGGCTCGGGATATCGTGTTCTTGCTCAAGTGGTAGTGATCCTCAATCCATTTGCTTCTAGCGCAAAAGCCCATGGGCCGTTTGTTTTTGGAAGGTTTTCCAAACTTCCATACGAGGCCGAGGATGAGACGCTCGGCGGCAACGGTGGTGACGCAGCACGCCCACTCGGGCACTGAAATAAAAATAGCTTTATCCATTTTCTCTATAATCTTTCGTTGCTCGGTAACATCATCGTTGAATATGTCGGAAATTGACGGTAGCTCGCTCATGTTTACCGCCTAGTCAAGGTGGGCGGTACGACCTTCAAGCTGCTTGAAAAGCTCATAGAATGAGCTTTCAAACATGTAATTCGAGCGATGGATTTGGATGAGCTTGCCGGACTCGCGCATAAACTTGCGCGCGGTGTTTTCGCTCCAGCCAGTGAGTTCGCGGATATCGTTAACGCGGAGTAACCGATCGCACTGAGCGGCACCAGTGGGGAAAGTCGGTGTGGACGCCTGAGTGCTAATCTGTGGAGTAGCCATGATGAGCTATCCTTTCAATGAGGGCCCTCCCTGTGCTTGTAAGACTTACCAGGTTCATAAGCACTTGGGGGGCCGGTTTTTATGACTACATGCGTAGCCATCTGACAGCTTTAGAATCTATTAAAACTCATTAGATGTCAATCAAATAAAGCGTCTACCTGCGGAAATAGTAGTATAGTACCGTAATATTATTGATGAAACGATGAATGAATGACATGCTATTTCTCGCTTTTCTGTATATAGGCGTTGATGAAGTCTTCGTAGCCTTTAACTGCTTTTATTTCTGATTGTTGAACGAGGCTTGTATACGTTTTGAGCGTGATATTGGGGTCCGCGTGGCCAAGAATACCTTGCACGCTTCTAACGTCCGATCCGTTCGCCAGCATAAAAGTGCTTACACAATGCCTGAGCTGATGCGGGCAGATGCCCTTATATAGTTTTCCGCCAGTCGAATTGTTCGGCTCATAGATTCCAAGATTACAGCTAACTGCGAAATCGCGAAACCAATGGTTGAAGATGTAGTTTTTCATGTGACAGACAGTAGGGACCCCCTGCTTGACAGCAATATCGCTAATGATGGGAGTGCTGCCAGTCTGGGACAGCCCCAGAGAGGCCAGGAGCTCTTTTTGTATGGCTGACCATGATTGAAGGCGTTCGGCCAAGGTTTCTCCAACGGGGATTTTGCGTTGGCTTTCTTGTGACTTGGGTGCCCTCAGTTCATGGTCGTTGGTGTACTGCCTGTCAATTTTCAAGGTTTTATTGGCAGGGTCCCAATCGCGCCATTCGAGGCCCAGCATCTCGCCTTTCCGCATACCCGTATACACTAGTACTAGCGTACCAACAGCTTCGGCGGTGAGCTCAATGTGTTGAAGATGTGTGCATAGGGTAGCTACTTGGTCGATTGTCAGTGATTCTCTTTTGTTGCGTGGTCTGCGAACATGAACGGTAGCGCAGGGGTTTCGGTCAATTATTCTCTTTGCGACTGCATTCGACAGAATCTGACGCAGTTTTGAATTGATTCGTACAAGCTCTGATGGTTTGTATTTTCCCGTACGACGAGCTTCGGCATATGCTTCTTCGATTAGATCGGGAGTTAGCCCCTCAATTGTCTGAAACGCACCGAATAGGTCTTCGATATGCCTGCAATCGTACGCTTCTCTTTCATAGCTCGTTGGCACAAGCTCGGTGTCCCTATTTTCATGAAAGGCCCAGCAGTAGGACGCAAGCAAAGTGGGCTTTTTAGTTTTAGTGATCGTGCCAGAGGAGTTGATTTCAGCCAGCTTGGCCTGCATTGCAGCCTTAGCTTCTGTTTTAGTCTTGCAACGAACCGTATAAGTTGGGGATCGTTTGTAGCGCCCTGTCTTCGGGTCCTTGACTCCAAGGGAAAAATAATAGCGATAGGTGTTAGGTGATCTCTTGTCTTTCCAACACGTGCCTCTTCCGCTAATGAGTGGCTGTTCTGACATCTTTGCACTCCGTTTCTTTGAATAGTTTTCAACAATTCATTGAGTGCAGTTTAGCTAAAGCCGTTAGTAATATGTTTGTAAAAGCATAGGCGCAGCTACCGGAGGCAAAAGACGCAAACTGCTATGTTTATCTGCGGTTATATGATGTTCAATGATGCTTGATGAATGGTAGGGGGTAGCATTAAATCATATCTCCTAAAGCGGGTGTCGACGGTTCGAATCCGCCCGGGGGCACCAGAGATTTGCCGAGCCCGGTACCACCACGGTGCCGGGCTCTTCTGGTCTAAGGGCCGGATTCGGACCGTCGACACCCGCGTCACTCATTTCCCCGCGGGGGGAGTTTTCGAATCCGCCCGGGGGCACCAGAGATTTGCCGAGCCCGGTACCACCACGGTGCCGGGCTCTTCTGGTCTAAGGGCCGGATTCGGACCGTCGACACCCGCGTCACTCATTTCCCCGCGGGGGGAGTTTTCGAATCCGCCCGGGGGCACCAGAGGAATATCGAGCCCGGTACCGCTACGGTGCCGGGCTCTTCTGGTTCATGTCATGTCAAAAACGAAGCGCCCGCTTGCTGGGGAAGCAAGCGGGCGCCTGTGAGCGAATATGTTTGCGGCGAGAGCCGAAATGAGCGGTGGGGTGGCGACTTAGTTGGTCGTACCGGAATCGCCGCCCGTGCCCGTGCCCGAACCCGAATCCGAGCCAGAAAGTGCAACCGTCAGCGTAATCGTGCTGTCGGTGGACTGCTTGCCGGTGGGGGAGACGCCCGTAACGGTGGCATCCTCGTTACCGCTCACGGGATTGCCGTTCTGGTCACAGAAGCCAATGTTATAGAAACCGGCGTTGTTGAGCGCGGTAACGGCGGCGGAAATGCTCTTGCCGTATAGGTTGCCCGGGACGGAGGCCTTGCCGGACTTCTTGGCAATGACTACGGTAATCGTGGCGCCGGGCTTCTGCTTGCCGCTGGGGTTCCAGCTGATCACGGTGCCCTCGGTAACCGAGTCGTTCTCCTGGTAGCTCACGTCGACGCCAAAGCCTGCCATATCGAGGGCGTTGCGCGCCTGGGCCTCGGTCATGTCGGTCAGGTCGGGGACGGACGTGGTATCCGGGCCGCTCGAGACCTTATACGAGATGGTCGTGCCCTTCTCGACTTCCTTACCGGCTTCGGTGCCCTGCTCAAAGACCTGGCCCTCATCGGCCTCGTTGGCCTCCTCGGAGGCGTTGCCCTTCAGGCCAACGCTTGCCAGCGCGGCTTCTGCCTGGTCCTTGGTCAGGCCGACAAGCCGGGGAACCTCAACCTTCTCGGAGGGCTTGGGGCCCTTGGAGATCACCAGGTTCACCTTGGTGCCCTTGGCCTTCTTGGTGTGGCCGTTGGGCGTTTGCTCGGCGACCTTGCCTTCGTCGACATCGTCGTTGTAGCTTTGGTCGATGGTGCCGACCTCGAGGCCGGCTTCCTTGATCAGCTCGACGGCAGTCTGCTGGTCCTTGCCCAGCACGTCGGGCACGGGGACCTGCTCGCCGCCAAAGAGCCCAGTAGCAAAGGCCACAACGATGCCGATGACGGCAACAGCTGCCACCACAGCGGCGATGATCTTGTTCTTGTTGGATTTGGGCTTTTCGACCTCGTAGGAGCCGGTGGAGCCCGAAACCGAGCTACGGGCGGTATTCTGGCCGCTCACGCCCGAGACGGGACGCACCATGGCGCGCGTCTGATCGGAAAGCTCGCGAGTCTTGGTGGCGCCCAGCTCACCGGGGGCACCGATGATGCGCGTGGGCTCCGAGATGTTGACGGCACGGCCCGACAGGTAGCTGTTGAGCACCTGACGCAGCTCGTCAGCGGTCTGGAAGCGGTTTGCCGGGTCCTTCTCCATGCACTTGAGGATGATGCGCTCAAGGTCGGCGTCGACACCGGAGTTGATCTGGCTTGGCGGAATAGGCAGCTCGTTGACCTGCTTGAGTGCGACCGAGATAGCGTCGTCACCGTCAAAGGGAACGCGGCCGGTGGCGCACTCGTACATCACGACGCCCAGCGAGTAGATATCCGAGGTGGGGCCGAGGTCCTGACCGCGGGTCTGCTCGGGGCTGACGTAGTGGGCAGTTCCCAGCACGTTGTTGTCTTGCGTGAGGTGGCTGTTCTTGGCGCGCGCGATGCCAAAGTCCATGACCTTGATGTTGCCGTCGGGCAGCACCATGATGTTCTGCGGCTTGATGTCGCGGTGGATGATCTCGTGCTTGTGGGCGACCGAGAGTGCAGAGCTGATCTGCGATCCGATCTGGGCGACCTTCTTGGGGTCGAGGGCGCCGTGGCTCTTGATTCCGCTCTTAAGGTCAGTGCCGCGCAGGTACTCCATGACGATGTAATAGGTGTCGCCGTCCTTGCCCCAATCGTAGACGCCCACGATATAGGGGGAGGAGAGACCGGCTGCTGCCTGGGCCTCCTGCTTAAAGCGTGCGGCGAAGGTTGCGTCGCCAGCATACTGCGGCAGCATGATCTTGACGGCCACCGTGCGGTCGAGGACCTGGTCCTGTGCACGGTAGACGGTCGCCATACCGCCTGTCCCCACCTTATCCTTGAGGAGGTATCTTCCCCCGAGGACCCTCTGTTCCATTCCTGCTCCTAACATAACTATTCGCTCAACGATGTGTGTAGTACCTACGATGTGGCCGCTGGGGCCGTGTGGCGCGTTGCCGCTAACTCTTCGGCCGCGGCGCGCCTCGGGTGTCCGATTCGATCATGGGCATCACGCTCCCTGCGCGGCAAGCGCCGCGGTCAGGACGATGCCGGCGATCTTGGCGGCCTTGACGTCATGCTTGTCGTAATCCTCTAAGGCCACCGAGATAGCGACCGTGGGTGAATCGTAAGGTGCAAAGCCAACGAACATCGAGTTGACGTTGGTGCCGCCGGTCTCGGCCGAGCCAGTCTTGCCGGCGACCTTGACGCCGGGGATCTGGGCATCGGTGCCGGTGCCGGACTGGACGACGGCAAGCATGGCCTGCTTGACCTGGTCGGCCGTGGCGGAGCTGACGGCCTGACCCAGCGAGCGGGACTGCGTGGTCTTGACCACGGTTCCGTCCGGGGCGAGTACCTGGGCTACAAAGTACGGGTCCATGACCACGCCGCTGTTAGCGATGGCGGCGGCAATCACGGCGTTTTGCATGACGGTGGTCTGCGGGCCGGGCGTGTGGTCCATGCCGACAGGCTGGCCGGCGCCGGCCCAGGCGGTCTCCCACTCGGTCATGAGCGACGGGTCGGCCATGATGGAGGCCGCGGAGGTCAGGTCCTGGCCGAGCTTTTGGCCGTAGCCAAAGGCGTTGGCAAACTGCACGAGCGTGTTTGCGCCAACTTCGTTTGCCACCTGGCCAAAGACGACGTTGGAGGACACGGCAAAGGCCTGCTGCAGGCTGATGGTGCCGTAGCTCTCGTTGGCATAGTTGGTGACCGGCGCGTTGCCGATGTCCATGGAGCCGGGCGCCTGGTAGGTGCTGGTAAGGCTGGCGGTGCCGGTCTCGAGTGCCGCGGAAAGCGTAACGACCTTAAACGTGGAGCCCGGCGTGTACAGCGCGTCCATGGCGCGATTGTACATGGAGCCGTCCTCGCCGCCGCCCGTCTGCAGCAGGGCATCGATGTTGGTGTTGTCGTAGGTGGGCGAGCTGGCACATGCGAGCACCGCGCCGGTACGCGGGTCGATGACCACTACAGCGCCCTTAAAGCCCTTGAGTGCCTGCTCGGCCGCCGTCTGGATACGCGAGTCGATGGTGAGCTTGGCGGTGTTGCCCGGCTGGGTCTGGCCCGCGAGCGACGCGATGGCGTTGTTCCAGCTGGAGTAATCCTTAGAGCCGGTGAGCGTGTCGTTCATGACGCTCTCGATGGCGGTGGTGCCATACTGCTGGCTCACGTAGCCAACCACGTGCGCTGCCAGGTTATCGTTGGGGTAGGAGCGTACGTAGGTGCCGTCCTCCTGCTGCAGCGACTCGGCCAGCGTCACGCCGTCGGACGTGATGATGGAACCGCGCTGGATGTACTTGGAGCGGGCGATGGTGTGGTTGTTGGTCGGCATATCCTGATAGTCCTTGGCCTTGATGACCTGGACATAGGTGAGGTTGCCGATAAGGATGGCGAACAGCGCCGTAAAGGCGAGCACCGCACGGGTTAGACGGTTGGCGAGCGCGACGCGGCCGAGCACACCGGATTCAGGCGTGTCGAGCAGGCGACGGCGCATGCGCGAGCCGACGGAATGGCTGCCGCTGCCGTAGGAAGACGAGGTGGCAAAGCGCGTGCCCGTCGGGGCGGCGGCAGATGCGACCTGATCATCGGTGATGGCGGCCATGGTGCCGGTGCCGGTAAGCTCGGCCTCGCGTCCGGTCGCCTCGTCACCGGCGCGCAGCAGGAGCGCGACGATGATAAAGCTCGCCAGCAGAGAGGAGCCGCCCTGGCTCATAAAGGGCAGGGTGACGCCGGTCAGCGGGATCAGGCGGGTTACGCCGCCAACGATCAAGAAGGCCTGGAAGCTGATGGCGGCGGTAAGGCCCGTGGCACTAAAGGCTGCGAGGTCGGATTTAGCGCGGGCAGCCGTGGTGAGGCCACGCACGGCAAAGAGCATAAACAGGATGAGCACGGCGCCGCCGCCCAAAAGGCCCATCTCCTCGCCGATAGCCGAGAAGATAAAGTCGGACTCGACGACGGGGATGTTGTTGGCCATGCCGTTGCCGATGCCAACACCGACCAGGCCGCCATCGGCAAGCGAGAAGAGCGACTGGACGATCTGGTAGCCCTGGCCCTGGGCGTCCTTAAACGGATCGACCCAAACCTGGAAACGCACCTGAACGTGCGATAGGAACTTGTAGGCGCCCACAGCTCCAACGGCTAAGAGCGCAAGGCCGATAACGACATACGAAAAGCGCCCCGTGGCAACGTAGAGCATCAGCAAGAAAATGGTGTAGAACAGCACGGCCGAACCCAGGTCGCGTTCGAAGACGACGACGAGCAGGCACACACCCCACACGGCAAACAGCGGCAGCAGCAGTCGCAGGCGAGGGATCTTAAAGCCCAGGATCTTGCGGTTGGAGATGGAGAGTAGCTCGCGGTTCTCGGCCAGGTACCCGGCCAGGAACAGGACGATAAAGACCTTGGCGAACTCGCCGGGCTGGATGGTAAAGCCCGCGATGCGAATCCACAGCTTGGAGCCCGAGATCGTGGTGCCGATAAAGATGGGCAGCATCAGCAGAATGATGCCGATGATGCCAAAGGTGTACTTGTAGCGCATAACCACGTCGAGGTTTTTGACCAGTGCAAGCGTTCCCACCATGAGCGCCACCGAGACAAACAGGATGATGAGCTGTGCGATGGCGAGAGCGGGGGCGAGGCGTGTCACGAACGTGATACCGATGCCCGAAAGTATAAATACGATGGGTAGGATGGCGGGGTCGGCGCCGGGCGCCAAGATGCGCACGGCGATATGTGCCGCGGCGAAGGCGGCAAAGAGGCCGATCGGCACGGCGAGCGTCTCAAAGGAGATGGCGGCGCCCGCGGTGAGCACGTACATCGCATACAGCAGGATGACGGGGAACGCCGAGGCGATGAGCAAGAGCAGCTCGGTGTTGCGGCGACTCATAAGCGGCACTCCCTTTCTAGTTCTTTTCGGAGGCTTCGGCCTCGGCGGACTGTTCGGCGGTTTTCTCGGAATCTGATTCGGAGGTCGATCCCTGATTGGTGTTGTCGCGAATCGTTTGCGCGTCAATCACCTGGCGGGTCTGCTCCTCGTCGATCTGGTGGCGGTACTTGGATATCGTGTCCTGCGCATCGTCGACACTTGTTTGCGGAATGCCCGCCTTGAGGCGGTTTTGCGTGTCTTCGGGCAGGTCGGACAGCTTAATACTGGTTTCGCTTTCGAGCCAGTGGAGCTTGAGTCCGAGTGGCTTGCCGGGCAGGCCGCGCCAGACGGCGACATTGCCCTGGTAGGTACCCAGGTAGTACGAGCCGGTGACACCCGTGTAGGCCCAGATGCCAGCTGCCAGCACAAAGACGAGGGCCAGAATGGCGGCGATAGTAATGTTGCGGCGACGCACGCGCTGCGCCTCGCGCATAACGCCATCGTCAACCAGGTCAACGACTACTACGGTCACGTTGTCGTGGCCGCCGGCGGCAAGCGCAGCGTCCACTAGGTTGTCGACGCAGATTTGCGCGGTTGAGGACTGCGTGGCGATGTTCTCGATATCGCTATCGGGAATCATGCTCGAAAGGCCGTCAGAGCACAGGATCAGGCGGTCGCCTTCCTCGATATGCAGAGTGAAGTGGTCGGCATACATGGCGGGGTCCGAGCCCAGCGCACGGGTGATGACCGAACGGTTGGGGTGGACGCGAGCCTCGTCTGCCGTAATCTCGCCGGCGTCCACGAGTTCTTCCACATAGGAGTGGTCGCGGGTCACGCGGATGAGCGTGCCCTCGTGGAGCAGGTAGGCGCGCGAGTCGCCCACGTGGGCGATGGCGAGCGTATCGTTTTCGATATAGGCGCAAGTGGCTGTGCAGCCCATGCCGGGCTTGCCCAGGCCATTCAAGGCGGCCTCGATTACGGCGGCGTTAGCGGCCTCGACGGCTGCCGCCAGGCGTGCGGCGTCGGCGGACTGCGGGGCCGTCTTGGCAATAGTCTCAACGGCGATGGAAGAGGCCACCTCGCCGGCAGCGTGACCACCCATGCCGTCGCATACGCAAAAGAGCGGCGACTGCACCAGGTAGGAATCCTCATTGTGCGGGCGCACGCAGCCAACGTCGGAGCGGGCGCCCCACATGAGTTGCGTGGTGGTGCCGGCATCATAGGTCGAGTCGGTCTCGATGCGCTCCTCGGTCAGGGGTTCAAAGCTCATGGTCGAGCCGGGGTCTTTGAGCTTGGCTTCAACGGCGGCTACGTCGATCTCGGCTGTGTCACCGGGAGAGACGGTGTCGGTCTCGGCGTTTGATTCGGAATCGCCGGTGTCCGGGGAGTCGGGCTCCTCGGACACGCGGGCGGTCGACTCGTCGTCTTGCGGGCTGACGTCTATAGGCTCGGGCGCCGGCGTAGACGCGGGCGCAACCTCGGATGCCGGGGCTATGGGAAACGCCGGCGCGGCGGGCTCGGGTGCCGCAAACACCGCAGCGCTCTCGTTGATTGCCGCGGCGACGGGCTCTGCAAAGTGAGCCGGCGCCGGGGTTGCTTCGGGCGCTGTGGGCTGTTCCGCAGCATGTGCGCCGATGGGCGCCGCTACGGCATCCTCTTCGTCCTCGTTATCGGCGAGATCCGAAATATCATGCGTTACATGCGAAAGAGGCAGGGAGAACACGGTGTCCTCGGGCTCCACGGGTGCGGAGCCCGCCGGAGCGGCGTGGGCCGGCGCAGCTGTGGCGGCGGCCGGTGCCTCGGTCATAGTTGCGGACTTGTTCTCCTCGTCGATCATCGACGGTTCACCTTCATGACCACGTCGCCAATCTGGACTTCGTCGCCCTCACGCAGCGTCGCGGGCTCCACGAGCTGGCGGCCGTTGACGAGCGTGCCGTTAAGCGAGTTGAGGTCCTCGATGATGAGCGCCGGGCCCTGCAGCGAAAAGCGCGCATGCGAGGCCGAGACGAACGGTTCGTTGATGCAGATGTCCGAAGATGGCGAGCGACCGACGATGACGGGGCCGAGCATGTCTACGTGGATGCCGCGGATACCGCGCGGACCCTTGTCCACATCGATCGTCCAGATAGCCGAGTCGCGACGCTGCCCGCGCACAAGTCCCACGCCGGTCTTCATGACGGCGAACAGGAAGATATAGAGCAGGGCGACCAGGACGATGCGGCCTGCAAAAAGGACGATATCGATGTTCATAAGAGACTATCCCCTAAATTCAAAGGTGCTCAGGCCAAACGTCAGCAGATCGCCGTTGCGCAGCGGGCAGCGCGTAATGCGGCGGTTGTTGACGAGCGTGCCGTTGGTGGAATTGAGGTCCTCGATCGACCAATCCGAGCCCGTAAAGGTGAGCTGGGCGTGGCGGCGCGACACGTTGGGGTCGCGCAGGGCAATATCGGAAACTGAGCGCTCGCGACCGATAGTCACCTGTGCGGAGGTGATGCTATGGCTCTCGCCGCTCACGACGTCGACGAGCTGGGCGAGCGGGCGCTGTGGGGCGCGAGTGCTCGCCATGTTGGAGGCGATGCCGGCTGCGGCGCCTAGGCCCACGGCGGCACCGGTCGCGGCGGCTCCGCCCATGCCGGCAAGCGCGTCGCGCGAGACGGTCTGCGGCACCGGGATGGGTGCGGCGGCGGGGTCGGGGACGCTAGGCGCGAAGGGGTCTGCCACGGAAAGCGGGTCGGGAGCGGCGGCGCGAGGCGTCGGCTGCTGCTGGGGCATGGCGGCGGGGCGCTGCTGCTGCGGGGCAGCAAACTGCTGCTGGCCGGCGCGCGGGGCGCTGGCGGCACGGCTTTT